>JBOHXO010000352.1:0-8367 GCA_050737475.1 Chthoniobacterales bacterium | reverse complement strand
CTTGGTGAGGTGCTCGCACATGCCGTGGGCTTTCGAGCGCGCGCGGTCCGAGGGCATGGCGTGCGCGGTGAGTGCGATGATTTGCGCGTTTGGCATACGCTCGCGGATTCGGCGCGCGGCTTCATAGCCGTCCATGCCCGGCATCTGGATGTCCATGAGCACCACGTCGTAGCTGCGTTGCTGCGCGAGCGCGACGGCGGCGGCGCCATCCTCGGCTTCGTCGGGCTGGTAACCGAGTCGCTCCAGCATAAGGCGGGCGAGGCGGCGGTTCACGGCGTTGTCCTCGACCAGCAGGATCGCGATGGATCGGTCCGGCTTCACAAGCGCCGGGATGACTTCCGTTACCGGCTGCGGCCTCGGCGGAATCGTGACAATGGGCAGGTGAAAATCCACGACGAACGTCGTTCCGAGCCCCGGAGCGCTGGTTGCCGTGATGCGCCCATCCATCATCCGAACGAGGCGATGCACGATCGAAAGTCCGAGCCCGGTGCCGCCGAAACGACGTGCCATTGAAATATCCAATTGCTCGAACGGCTCGAACAGCCGCGGCAAATCATCGCCGGAAATTCCGATGCCCGTGTCCTCAACCGTGAATCGCACAGGCACGCGCCCCGCGCCGTCGGTCGATCCAAACGACACCACGCTGAGCCGCACAAAGCCCGCCGAGGTGAACTTCACCGCGTTGCTCACGAGATTCATGAGCACCTGCTGGAGACGCAGTGCATCGGTCATCACCACGCGCGGCGTGTCCGGCGAAACGACGGTCTCGATGCGGAGTCTTTTCGCGGCGGCCTTCGCGCGGAAGGTCTCGGCCGCGGACTCCACGAGCTCGCAAAGGACCGTGGGCTGGTTGTCAATGGCGAGCCGGCCCGACTCGATTTTCGAGTAGTCGAGAATGTCGTTGAGCACGTGCAGCAGGTTCGAGCCGCTTTCGCGGATGGTGCGCACATATTCGCGCTGGCCGGCGTCGAGCGGCGTGCCGGCGAGCAGCTCCGCGAAGCCCAGCACGCCATTCAACGGCGTGCGAATCTCGTGGCTCATCATCGCGAGGAAATCGCTCTTCGCGCGGTTCGCGCCCTCGGCGAGGTCCTTCGCATCGAGCAGCTCCGCCTCGACTTTCTTTCGGTCGGATATGTCAATGAGTGTGCCGATCATGCGTGTGGAGCGGCCGCTTTCGTCGAAGTGCGCCTTCGCATGTCCGAGGATCCACGTGTAGTTGCCGTCGGCGCGACGCATTCGGTATTCGCAGCGGAAAAGCTCGCTCTTCCTGCGCAGCAAATCGAGCGTGCGGCGGCGCACGAACTCGCGGTCGTCGGGATGAATCAGCCCCAGCAACTCCTCCGGACTGTCAGGCGGCCCCGCATCGTCGCAGCCGAACATCTGCAGCCAGCGCTCCGAGTAGAACATCTCCCCGGTGCGGATGTTCCAGTCCCACACACCCGCCTCGCTGCCGGCCAGCGCAAGCTGCCACCGCTCCTCGCTCTCACGCAACGCCTCATCCGCAAGCCGGCGCTCGGTCACATCCATGATGAACCCGTGCCAGTAAAGTGCGTCGCCCACGAGCTGCGGCACCGCGCTCGATTGCACCCAGCGCCGCCCGCCATCGCGCCGCAAAATTCGAAACTCGCACTGGAATGGCGTGCCGTCGCGTCGCGACACCTCCTGCGCCTCCTCGAGGATCGGGCGATCCTCCTCGAACACGCATTGCCACGCCACCGCATAGTCGTCGAGGAACTCCTGCGCGGGGATGCCGTAGATTTCCGAGATGCGCTCGCTCACGTAGGAAAACGAACGTCGCCCGTCCGCATCCACTTTCATCTGGAACAGCGCCCCGGGCACGCGGCTGTTGAGCTGGCGCACCATTTCCATCGCCTGCGTGCGCTCCGCCTCGGCATGCACCCGCTCGGTGATGTCCTCGGCGATGCCGATCACTGCGAGCGGCGCGCCATTGGCATCATACACCGGCGCCTTCACCGTGTGCATGAGCCGCCGGCCCGCGCGGCCGTATTGAATGGATTGGAGCGGAATATCCATCACCGATCCGCTCTCGATCACCTGGTGGTCCTGCTCCGCGAGAACCTTCGCGGTCGCCGCATCGAACGCATCCTCCGAGGTCCGCCCCAGCGCCTCGTCCGCACGCTTGCCGTGCAATTCCTCCATCACGCGATTCCACAACACATACGTGCCGAAGTCCTCCTCCCGTGCACTCTTCGCAAACGCGCATACCGGCAGATGATCGAGCAACGCGCGAAAAAGGTTCCTCTCGTTGCGCAGCCGCCCAAGCGTGGCCTCGAGTTCCGCCGTCGTGCGTTTGCGCTCGGTGATGTCCTCCGACACCGCGAGCAATGCCAGCGGCTGCCCCTGGTCGTCGAAAATCGGCGTCTTGACCGTGTGCAAAAACCGCTCTCCCTGGCTGCGGCTCTGGATCGGCTCATCGGCGATCTCCAGCGACTGGCCCGACTCCACCACTTCGCGATCCTTTTGCTGAAAAAACGCGGCCTGATCCGGCGGAAACAAATCGAAATCCGTGCGCCCGATCACCTCCTCCGCACGCAGGCCCAGCCAGTCCGCAGCAACCCGATTCCACAGCAAAATCCGCCCGAACGTCTCCGGCCGCATGCTCTTCACCACGACCTGCAGCGGCAGCGCGTCGAAGATAAGCTGGAAAAACTCGGGCTCGCTGACGATGCGGCGGAGTTGTTGCGCGTCCAATCCTTGGGAGCCTTGGAAGGGGTGGGTCACAGTGTGGCGTGGTTGGCCATCGGGAACGCGGCCTGAAGCCTAGCCAAGGGCCCGGCGCCCTGTCCATGTCTCAATGGGAAAAATCCCGAGCCTTAAAATCAGTCCGCCTCGCGCCAGCGGCAAGCGTTCGGCGCTTCGATTCCGAGCTGGTCGAGGATGCGCCACACCACGGTGTCCGCCGCGTCCTGCAGCGACGCCGGCCTGGTGTAAAACGACGGCATGGCCGGCAGCAGGCACGCACCCGCTTCGATCACGGTCACCGCATTGCGAGCATGGATGAGATTCCACGGTGTCTCGCGCGGCACGAGGATGAGCTTGCGTCGCTCCTTCAGGAAAACATCCGCCGCACGCAGGATGAGCGACTCGCTCGTTCCCGCCGCGATGCGTCCCAGCGTGCCCATCGAGCACGGCACGATCACCATCGCGTCGAACCGCGCCGAGCCGCTCGCAAACGGCGCGTTCATGGATTTGTCCGAATGTTCCGTCACGCCCGGCGGCAGACGCAACGCGCGGATTTCCTCCGCCACCACCTGCCTGGCATACGCACTCAGCACGAGATGAATTTCGTGCCCGCCAGCCTGCTCGAGATGATCGAGCAACCGCTGCAGATATATCGCGCCACTTGCTCCCGTGGCCGCCAGAACCAAACGCATCCGCGCATTATTGCGCCACCCGCGCCGTTCCGCCACGACTAAGAATGGCCGCCGTGCTTGAAGCCACCCCGCATCGGCGATAGCGTGGGGCAATGACCGCCGCCGCCGAGCCCGCCGTGCAATTCCGCATGGGCAACGAAAAGCTGATCCGCATCACCGATGCCGCCAGCCGCAAACTGCGCGGACTGCTCGAGCGCCAGGGCCGCCCGCAAGGCGCGCTGAGAGTCGCCATCATCGGCGGTGGCTGCTCCGGCCTTCAATACAAGATGGACCTCGTGGACGGCCCGGCGAACCGCGACATCATGGTCGAGTCGCGCGAGGTGCGCGTCGTCGTGGACCCCAAGAGCGCGCTATTCGTAAGCGGTTCCGAACTCGATTTCAGCGAAGACCTGCAAAAGGGCGGATTCAAGGTGACGAATCCCAATGCCGTTGCGCATTGCTCGTGCGGCGAAAGCTTCTCGGCGTGAGTTAGCTAAGGTCCGCGGCGTCGCGCCAGCGGATCTCCGCAAGCGGTCCGTGCGACCACGCGATCGCGCCCGGCGTGCCGTCGCGCAACGCGAATTCGCGAATCACATACCGCGCATCGCCGCAGACGACTTCGCACACGACGCCCTCCTCGAAAATGCAGCGCGCTTCATGCAGGCCGCGCAGGCCCACGCCCGACACTTTCAAAGCAGCCTCCTTCGCAACCCACTGGGTCAAAAATTCCCGCTGCGTATTTTGCGCGCCGCCCAATGCCGCAGTGTCGTCGTCCGAATAAAACCTGCGCGCCAGCACCATGGCGTCGTGCCGCGGCATTTGTGTTTCGACATCCACTCCCAATTCCACTTCTCCCGTCGCGACAACGAACCATGAACCGGAATGTGAAATCGAGAATTCGCAACCGGTCGTGCGCGGTTTTCCACCGGGCCCGGCCTTCCACTCGATCTCCAACGGCGGCAGGCCGAGCCGGAGTGACAGCACACGGCGGAGGAGCGAGCGGGACCGGGCGGCCCACAACCGCCGCGCCTCATCGGGTATATGCTCCACGCGCGCGACATCCGTCCGAAATGGATTTAAATCCATTTCCCCGGGCCGGAAGACCCAGATATCCACCTTGATATGCGCCTCTGTCATTCTCTTATGAAATAATAGCTAATTCAAAAATTAGTTTGCGTTTTGCGCTAAGCATAAGCTTTAATAAGCATATGGACTTCTCCAAACTAAATCCCGCCACCCTCCGTGAGTTGATCAAACTCTCCGAACTCAAATCCGCTCTCGAAAAGCAGCTTGGTTCGCTCAACGACCGGCTCTCGACGTTGTTCACCGGCAAAGCCCCGGCGAAAAAGGCCGGCAAGCGCCGCGGCCGCCCGCCCGGCAAAAAGAAAGCAGCCGCGAAGGCTCCCAAGGCGAAGAAGGTGAAAGCCCCGAAGGCGGCCAAAAAGGCAAAGGCTCCCAAGGCCGCAAAAGCGGCCAAGGTCAAAGCTCCCAAGGCGCCCAAGACCACGGGACGCCGTGGCGCGCTCAAGAGCCAGATCCTGAAGCTGCTGGCCGATGCCGGCGCGGAAGGTGCGTCGGTGAAGGACATTTCGGCCAAGCTCGGCGTGAAAAACCAGAACGTGCACGTGTGGTTCAGTACCACCGGCAAAAAACTTCCGGAAGTCACGAAGATTGGCGAGGCGCGTTACGCCTACAAGGTCGCAGGCTCGACGAACATGCAGCCCCAGGCGTAGTTCGAAGCCAGTTCGATTCATCAAAATTCCGCCGGCGGCTGTCAACAAACAGCCGCCGGCTTTTTGATTTCCAGGCGGCGCAGCGCCTCCGCGACACCGTCGCCATAGCGCAGGCCGGAGACGCATCCACCCGCGGAGGTCACGGCGGCTTTCACCTGCGGAATGGCATTCGCCGGACAGGCAAGGTGACGCGCGTATTTTGGGTCGAGCATCGAAAGGTCGTTGAAATGATCGCCGGCCGCAAAGACCTCGTCGGCCATGAGTCCGAGTTGCCGGCACAGCTCGCCAAGCACGGCGCCCTTGTCGTAGTCGGCGTGGCAGAAGCGCAGATAGATCGTGTTGCGCTGGTAGTTGAATTTCGGAAATTGCGCGCGCAGGGCCTCCAGGCTTTCCGCAACGCGGGCCATTACCGCCTCGTCGCTCGTGATAAGGCCGCACGATTGCCCGTCCTCATTGATCCACGTGACGTCGCGTGCGCCGGAAAGCAGGGCGTGGATTTGCGCAAAGACCGCACCCGATTTGTGGAACAGCTCCGCGTGGCGTTCGTTGCAGATGCGGTTCCAATCGCCGGCATCCAGCCAGTCTCCGTCGGCACCCCGCCGGTAAATCTCGCGTTCGTGTGTGAGGAGGAAATCCGGCTCGACCGGCGCGCGAAAGATTTCGATGCCCTCGATCGCGTGCGCCAGCGAACGGCCGGTATTGACCGCCCACAGTCCGCCCGCAGCCTTGAATCCAGTGAGTGCATCCGTGAGCGCGGGCACGCAGCGACCGTCGGAGGGATGGCCCACGAGCGTGCCGTCGAAGTCCGTGCTGATGAGTCGAATGTCCGCCCGCATTGCGGTCACCTTTGCCCGCACGACGGCTTGCGACAAGGCGGAAACGCGGCAGAATGGAATCATGAAATCTGCTTACGAAATTGCAATGAGCCGCCTCGAGGCGAAGGAACCGACCGTGAAGCTCACGGCGGCGCAGAGGGCCGAGCTTGCCGAGCTGGACAGTCTCTACGAGTCGCGCATCGCCGAGCGGCGCGTGTTTCTCGAGGGAGAAATTCGCAAGGCCGACGCGGTGGAGGCGGAGGATTTGCGCCGCCAGCTCACGAGTGAAGTCGCGCGGCTGGAAGAGGAACGTGAGGAGAAGAAATCCCGGGTGCGAAACTCGCGGTAGCGAGAGCGGGGAGGCAAGGAAGACATTCTTCATACTTTTACAGGAGGCAACGGAGGGAACAGAGCATTGCATTTGCTCCGTCCTTCATGTCCCTCACGGTAAAATTCCCAGCTTCCTAAACCATGAAGCACATGAAGGTCGCGGAAGTGATGAAAATAACCTCTGCATCGCAAGCGCCGCGATTGGAAGCGGGACCGTCCCTACCTTTCAAACAAAAAGGGCAGCCGTTTCGGGCTGCCTTTTCGTAAGTGGATTTGGTCCGCGCTGCCTTTACTTAATGTGCGCGGCGGCGGCGGAAGCGGAAGATCGTGGCCACCATGCCGAGCGCAACAAGCGCCAGCGGGCCGGGCTCGGGAACGGCGTCCAGGTAGATTGCGACATCGTTGCCGCCGGTAAGTGTCTGGAGAAACGAGTCGGCCTGATAAGTAATGTTGGCAAAATTACCGCCGCCCAAATCCACCACTCCCCCCTCGGTCGTGCCGGTAAATAAAGTCGTGAAAGCAAGGGCATCCGCGCGGGTGAGGACATAGAAAATGTCGCCCGGGACCGGGATGTAGCCGTTGACGAGCGCGAATGAAATCGAAACTCCGGTCTGCAGATTGATCGCTCCGGCGGGATTGATCGCGTTGACCTGGTCGTAATTGCCGATTCCATCGCCCGGGGTAGGTCCGCCGATTTGAAAGACAACGTTCGAACCCGTGGTGAAGTTCAGCGCGCTCCCCCCGATGTCGAGCGAGCCGGTTTGGCTGTCGGCGGCCAAAAGGCTGTTGCCGGGAGAGAGAGTGCCGTTGATCTGGATCGTATTCACTCCGCCACCGAGCAAGCCAGTGCCTCCCAAGGTTGCTCCCGGGTTGACCATATAATTGGTCCCGGTGGTGTGCGTGCCGTTCACGAGCAAGGTGCCTTCATTCACCCAGCTCGAGCCCGTCGCGGAGTCCGTTCCATTGATGGCCACGGTGCCCGCGCCATTTTTCACCATGTTATTGGTGGAAGTCGCCGCAATATTGCTTTCGATGATGAGGGTGTCCGTGGCGCTATCCGTGCGGAAATAGAGATTGTTTCCGTTGCCCATTTCGAGGGTGCCGCCGGTGATGGTGGTGGAGCCGCCGCCCGTCCGCAGAATGCCGCCGCCGGCAGAGCCGCCTGCGCTGGAGCCGATCTGCAAAAGCGTTCCCGAATCCTGCGTGATATTTTGATGCGTGCCAACGCCACCGGAGAACTTGATGGTGTTGATGAAAGTCCCGGCACCGCCGAGACTGTTGTAGGCTGGCTGGGAGGCGATGTCGGTCGTCACAAGGTAGTGACTGTTGGTATTCATCGCGAGACCACCCGCGTCCAGGAAGCCAGCGTCCACGCCATAGACGGGGGCGCGGATAAATCCCGTGGCATCATTGTAGACGTAATCGCTGCCATTGAAGAAGTCGCGGGAACGCAGAAAGCCCGTCTGCGCACCGGCCAGGACAATCTTGTTGGTGGTCCCATTGACGCCGCCACTGGAGACGAGATTCAATACGTTGCCGTCACCCACGCTGCCGTTCGTTCCGATGTTGAGCGTCATCACGGTATTGCTGCCGTCGTAAGTGGAAACGAACGTGTAGACTCCCCCGCGCTGCAGGAGGGCCCCACTATCATTTACGCCGACGGTGAGAGGTCCCAAATTCACCGTGCCAGTGTTGGTGATGGTATAATTGCCCGCGCCGGGGGTGAAGGTGATGCCGCTGAACACGGTGAATCCCGAATTGTTGATCAGATTGGTCACGCCGGTTCCACCGGCGATCGGGGCGAGGGGAAACGTCAGGAAATCGCCCGAAAGCAAAGGCGTGGTCCAATTGGCATTATCGTTCCAATTCGCATTCTGGCCTTTCCAGGTATTATTGGCGGCGTGTGCGAAGCCCGCGAGTGCGAGCGGAAGGATGAGGGTGATGAGGAAACGACTGCTGGGAAGGGTCGGTTTCATGAGATGGGGGATTTCTGAGTTCAGTGGAGATGGAGGTTATCGGGAATGTAAACGACACTTCCCCTGTTTTCAACGGACAGGGAGCGGCGACTTGCGTGGCGCGCTCCCTTTCTTCCCTCGTGTGCTGCTGGGGGCGGCT
>JBOHXO010000351.1:0-4056 GCA_050737475.1 Chthoniobacterales bacterium | reverse complement strand
CTCGTCGCCCGCCAGATGGGCAAGGTCTGCGTCTGCGGCGCCAGCGACGTGAAGATCGACTACGATAAGAAAACCGTTTCGGCCTCCGGCCAGACCTTCAACGAAGGCGATTACCTCTCCATCGACGGCACGTCCGGCATCGTTTACGGCGGCCAGATCGCGACCTCGCCCTCGGAAATCATCACCGGCATGGTCAGTGGCGACAAAGCCGCGCAGAAGACCGAGAAGTTCAAAAACTTCCTGCAGCTCATGAAATGGTGCGGCGACGCGTCCCGCATGGACGTGCGCACGAACGCCGACAATCCCGAGCAGACCGAAATCGCCGTCGCATTCGGCGCGGTCGGCATCGGTCTCACCCGCACGGAGCACATGTTCTTCGAGGGCGACCGCATTGACGCGATGCGCGAGATGATCCTCGCGACCAATGTCGAGGACCGCAAAGCCGCCCTCGCAAAGCTCCTCCCCTACCAGCGCGAGGACTTCACCGGCATCTTCACCGCGCTCAAGGGCTACCCGGCGACCATCCGCCTGCTCGACCCGCCGCTCCACGAATTCCTGCCGCACACCGAGGCCCAGCAACAGGACCTGTCGAAAAAAATCGGTATTCCCGTTGAAAAAATCCAGGCCCGCGTCCACGCGCTGCACGAGTTCAACCCCATGCTCGGCCACCGCGGCTGCCGCCTCGGCATCGCGTATCCCGAGATCACCGAGATGCAGGCCCGCGCCATCTTCGAAGCCGCCGCTGACGTGGCGAAAAAGAAGATCAAGGTGAAGCCCGAGGTGATGATTCCGCTCGTCGGATTCAAAAAGGAATTCGACCTCCAGGCCGGGATCGTCAATCGCGTCGCGAAGGAAGTGATGGCCGAGAAGAAGGTCAAGTTCGACTACCTCGTCGGCACGATGATCGAAGTTCCGCGCGGCGCCCTCACCGCTGACGAGATCGCGCAGAGCGCCGAGTTCTTCAGCTTCGGCACGAACGACCTCACCCAGACCGCGCTCGGCATCAGCCGCGACGACATGGGCTCGTTCCTCATGCCCTACACCGAGAACGAAGTCTTCAAGAAGAACCCGTTCGCCACGTTGGACGTCACCGGCGTCGGCCAGCTCATGAAGATCGCCTCGACGAAAGGCCGCACGACACGCCCGGGCATCAAGCTCGGCATCTGCGGCGAGCACGGCGGCGATCCCGACAGCGTGAAGTTCTGCCACAAGCTCGGCCTGAACTACGTGTCCTGCTCGCCTTACCGCGTGCCGGTCGCCCGCCTCGCCGCCGCCCAGGCCGCGATCGAGGAGAAGCGTGCCAGCAAGTCCGTGAAATCCGGCAAGAAGAAAAAATAACGGTTCACCGAACCCTTCCAAAGGCGCAGCTTGCCAAACGGCGGGCTGCGCCTTTTCTTTAACACCCGTTGCCCGCGGCACCTGTATTTTGCTAGCGTGCGCGCCACCAGACATGCCCACCTACGATTACGAGTGCCAGAAATGCGGGAAGACCTTCGAGTTTTTCCAGTCCATGAAAGACGATGCGCTCAAGACCTGCCCGAAGACGCACTGCCGCATGAAAAAATGGGGCAAGGGCAAGGTGAAGCGTTTGCTGGGCACCGGCGCGGGGCTTATTTTCAAGGGCTCCGGATTTTACATCACCGATTACCGCAGCGAAGGTTACAAGGCCGCTGCGAAAAAAGACTCGGGCGGCGACTCGCCGAAGACGGAATCCAAATCCGATTCGAAATCCTCCGCGAAGTCCGATTCCAAACCCGCAGCGAAACCCAAAAAAGATTAAGCAATGTCCAATCTCCCCGGCATGCCCTCTTCGATCACGTGCGCAGCGTGCGGATTCGAGAACGCAACCACATCGCTTTACTGCCAGGATTGCGGCGTGCGTCTCGTTGCGCCGCCCTCGGCCATCGCGGAGGAAGCCGCAGCCGGTCCGGTCGTCGAGCAGCAAACGCGGGCCGGCAAATCCAAGGCGCGCATTCTCACCGTCAATCGGCCGAATCCCGTCCGCAAATTTCTCATCATCACCCTGCGCACACTCGTTCTCGCCGCGCTGGCGGCATTGGTCGTTCTGATCGTCCGCGAACCAGCGAATGTTCCGGCCGGGGAAACGCCGCTTCCCCCGGATGTCGTCACAAACGTCCGCGCCGCGCTGTTGCGGAACGCGCAAACAGCAAAACCCTTCGACGCCCCATGGGGGGCGCCGAAAGGCGGCCTGAATGCTTATCTCTCCGGCGTGCTCGCGACCGCCGAGCCGGATGTCACCGCCGTGATCGCGCCCGCCGGAAACGGCTTCAAGCTGTTCGTGCGGCACAAGGTCGGCCCGCTCCATATCTACACCACCACCGGCTACCAGCTCGTCGCGCGCGGCAATGGCCTCGGCGTGACCTGCACCGGCGCCGCGCTCGGGCGCCTGCCCGTCCCCTTGTGGGCCAGGTCCTCGATCGAATCGTGGAACGCCGGCATCGTGCGGGCGCTGGAGCCCGATCTCGAAGTCCTGCGCAACGCGGCCGGCGTGCGGATTTCCGACCAGCAGGTCCACGTCAGCTTCGGCGGGGCGCAACCGTGATCGTTCGTCCCGCAGTTCTTCTGCTGCTTTGCGGCGCGACAGCCCTCGCCGCGCTGGACGGGCCTCCGCGCTCGGTGAGCTCGTCGAAGCAATTCGTCGTCTATTGCGACGAGCCGACCACCCGCACGAAAGCGGCGGTGCGCGCGGAGGATGCCAAGAGCGATTTCCTCTCGCTGCTGCACGAGCAGGACAAATGGAAAATGCCGATCATCCTGAAATTCGGACCGCCTCCGAATTCAAAGCGCCCGCCGCGATTTCAGATCGGCATCTTCGAGGGCGACAACGGCGGCAATAAAATCCAGATCGATATCTACGATCCAAAACTCGTGAGCGATCCCGAGTTCGACACGCAGATCCTCAACGCCCTCGCCCTGGAATACATGTATCGGCGCGGCCGCGTGAAGGCGGGGCATTCCTTCGAGCGGCCTCCCGCGTGGCTTGTCGAAGGCCTCTCCGAGCGCATGCACACACGCGAGGGCGGACCATCGGCCGGCATTTACGCAAGCATGCTCTCCGGCAGCGAGGCTCCCAAGCTCGGCGATTTTCTCGACATACAGCCCGGACGCCTCGACCTCACCTCGCAGGCCATCTACCGCGCGCAGGCCGCGGCATTTCTCGAGGCGCTCCTCGCGCTGCCCGACGGCCGCGCCGGCTTGCGCGCGTTTCTTTCCACGCCGCGCCGCAGCGGCGATGTGAACATCATCGTCGCCTGCTTCCCCTCGCTCAGCGGAAATCGCGAGGCGCTCGGCCGCAAATGGGTGCTCGCCATGGCGCGCGCCTCCGCCGCGAACCGCTCGAACCTCATGACCGAGCGCGAATCCGCCCGCGAACTCGACACCATCCTCGCCGTGAAGCCGCTGCCCGATCCGAAGCGCCCCGAGGTCGCCGCGATGTCCGGCCCCTACGCGTTGCCGACCATCGCGAAAAGCCAGAACGGCAAATTCATTCTCGCCCAATTGGAAAACAACCTGCTCCGCGCATCGGTCCGCGCGCACCCGCTCTACAAATCGCTCGTGGACGAATACCTCGGCATCGTGCGCGACCTCGAACGCAAGCCAAAGAAGAAGGTGGACAAGCGCATCGCCGCCGCCGAGGAGACGCGCGCCGCACTCAATCGCGAGACAGGCGAAGTGCGCGATTACATGGACTGGGTCGAGACGACGAAGATCAAGACACGCAGCCCGGAACTCGACCAGGCACTCGACGACGTGGAGCAAACCGAGCAGCCACCCGCGCGCACGGATGCCATCTCACGCTATCTCGACGCCGCTTCCGAGCGGGGATACTAGGAGCAAATGCGAAATTCGAAATGGGGAATGCGGAATGAACCTGCGCCGAAAGCGGCCTCATCATTTCCCATTTCGCATTCCGAATTTCACATTATACTCACCCAGTCATGTTTCACCTTACGCGGCGGGAGCATCTGCTGATTGCCGGCCTGCTCCTCGCGTTCCTCACCGGCCTCGCCGTGAAGCACTATCGCGAGCTGGGAG
>JBOHXO010000350.1:0-3188 GCA_050737475.1 Chthoniobacterales bacterium | reverse complement strand
TGCCGGTGCCGAGCTTCACGAGGCCGAGAACGTTTGCGCCGGAGTTCGTGTCGGCGAGGGAGTTGCCGTAGGTGAAGTTGCCGCCGGCGGCATTCGTGGTGTCCATGCCGATGGAGGATCCGTTCTTGAATCCGCCGCCGGCCGTGCCGATGCCGGAGACGGTCGCGATGTCGGAGGCGGTGAATTCGTTGGCGCCGCCGACGTTGAATGCCGCGGTGGCGCCGGACTCGACGACGATGTTCGCGGCCGTCCAACTCGCGGGTGTGTTGTTGTAGAGCGAGGTCTGCCTGCCGAACTGAAGGGTGCCGGCGTTGATCGTGGTGGTGCCGGCGTAGGTGTTCGTGCCGGTGAGCGTGAGAGTGGAACTGCCTGTCTTGATGAAGCTGCCGTTGCCCGCGAGTGAGCCGGCAAAGCTGGTGTTGCTCGCGTTCGTGACGGTGAGGGTGTGGCCGGTGCCGAGATTGATCGTGCCGCCGCTGCCGGAAAGCGTCCCGACGCTCTGGGCGGCGTTGTTCAAATTGAGCGTGCCGCCGTTGACCGTGAGCGCGGAGGTCGCCGCTGCGAGGCTGGCGCCGCTGCTCACCGTGAGCTGGCCCGAGCTGATTGTCGTGCCGCCCGTGTAGGTATTCACGCCACCAAAGATGATCGCGCCCGTGCCGATCCCATTCGGTCCCTCGGCGATCGTGATGCCGCGCGAGCCGCTGATGACGCCGCTGAACGTGCTGTCCCCATTGGCGGGGCCGTCGGGATTGTTCGCCGTGATCGTGATGTCCGCGCCGAGCGCGGCATTGCCGGCGAATGTCGTGAGGCGGCCGACGCTGAAGCTGGCGTTGAGCTGGAGTGCATTTGTGACCGTGCGTGCGGCGTTGACCGCGCGAATTTCGCCGCCATTAATCTGGATCGTTGACGTGCCGAAGGCGCTGTTATTGCCAATGCCGATCGTGCCGGTGGTGAGTTTGAAAATGCCGGAGAAGGTATTGTTTGCGGTGAGCTCGATCGTTCCCGCGCCATTTTTTTCCAGCGTGCCCGCGCCGCTGATGACGCCGCTCTGCGTGGCGATTCCCGTTCCCAAGGAATGCAGAATGATGGTGTTGTTCGACGCCGTCGAGAGGCTGTAAGGGGTGGAATCGGTCTCGCCATCCGTGTAGTCCACGGTGTCGTCGGCGAGAGCGCCTCCAGCCAGGGTTCCGATGGTGAAAACGACGGCAATTGGCGCGAAAAAGCGCCGGGAAGATTTTATTTTCATGGCCCGCGAGCGTCCCAAACTAGAGAGCTTCATTTTTGTCCACAAGGTCAATTGCCTAATGGCTGCACCTATTTTGCACTAGGAGCTTTTCCTAGAGAAATGCCACTCGGGCTCCGTGCATGATAAGCTCGGCGAAGGCCCGCAGTTTTGCGGCATACAGGTGATGGCCCATGGGGCTATCTTGATGCCGGATCATTCGAAAATACCGGCTCGAGTTGCGTGGCCCTGGTCAGGGCGACCGGCGTGATCATCCGCCGCATCAGCGGCACGTCGCCGTTCTCGATCTGCCGGATGAACGCCTCGTGCGGCTTCCAGTTCAACTCGCCCAGCGATTGCACATTCCCGAGCTCTTCTCCCGTTGCCGATTTGAAGCTTTCATAGACGAGCTCGGAGCAATAAATCGCGCGATCCCCGAACCGGTAATGAATGTCGTAGGGCCGCCCGATGTCACGCGCGGCTGCCGCAAGAAATGCCGGCACGCGCGGCTGGTATTTTTCTGCGAGGCGGAAGGCGGCGAAATGTCCGTCGCGCCCGCGCGCGATCCATTCGTCGAGCGGAGTCTCCTTCACCGGGCCGACCGCCTCGAGCACGAGCCATCGTGAGCCGTCGCGGTGCACGATCCCGCAATGCGACCACCCGGAACTCGTGATGCCCTCGATCGCATCGGTGAGGGCGTTGTGCGGGAACGATTGGAAAATGATGTCGCCGTCGCGCGGCTCGTATTTCTCCGGCCGGCATCCGCACAGCAGCGCCGCGAGCAGGCAAAGCCGGAGCGTTGTCCTCACGATCTGCGGCGGTCTCGCGACACGATCCGCCATGCGATTTCCGCGCACAGCACGCCGGTGTAATTCGCCATGAGGTCGGCCACGCTGCATGTGCGGGCCGGGAACCACGATTGTGAATATTCCTCGAGCGTCATCACAACCGCGACGATCAATCCGCCGAGTTGCAGCGGTCCGAGCCGGCGGCCGGCGAGCGCGTAATTGAGCAGGAAGGCGAGCGTGCCAATCAAGATGATGTGCCCGGCCTTGTCGAAAAACGGAATGCTGTTGATCCAGCCCAGCGCTGCGCTGAGCGTGCCGCGATCCGCACCGATGACAATCCCGGTGCACAGGCAAAGGAACACCGCGAACGGCACCCACCGCTTGAAAGTTGATTCCGCACCGTCCATTTCCCGGCGAAGGTGGCTCAAGTTTGTGCCGCTGGCAAAGGGCTTGTCGCGAATTGCAGCAGGAAGGATGCGCCGTCATCGCAAGGGAGACAGCGCACTGTGCCGTGCATGGAGTTCATCAGCTTGCGCGCGATGAATAGCCCGAGGCCGGAACCGGTCTCGGCGCTTTCGCCACGGTGGAATTTCATGAAGATCTCCTCGCGCATCTTTTCGGGGACGCCCGGCCCCTTATCGCGAACCTCTCCGAACCATGTTCGATTTTCGTCGAACAACATCAGCATGACCGTGGACGCCTCCGGCGAAAATTTGATCGCGTTGCCGAGAAGGTTGTCGAGCGTCTGCGCGAGCCATCCGGCTTCGAGACGCGCGACGGCGGGTTGCGCGGGCAGGCGGAGGTCGAGGTGGATGTTCTTCGCGGTGGCCACGGCAAGGGCGCGTTCCGCGGCGGCCTCGAAGTGCGGGCGCAAATCCTCGTCGAGGAGCTTGTTTTCAGGGTTCACGGCGTGTGCATCGAGCAGGCGGCCGATGAGGGCGAGCATGTCACCGCAGCTGTTTGAAGCCATTTGCAGCGCAGCGGTGAGCCGCTCGGGACGGCTGAACGGCGCGGCGAAGTCGAGCAGGTGCTTCACGCCCTGCAGCGGACTGCGCAAATCGTGCGCGGTGATCGCCATGACCTCCTCCATTTCCTCGTTGCGAAGTTGCAGCTCGCGATTGCGCTCCGCGATGACGCGCTGCTGCGCGAGGTCGTTCGTTTTTGCGCGGTAAAGGAAC
>JBOHXO010000349.1:0-4778 GCA_050737475.1 Chthoniobacterales bacterium | reverse complement strand
TCGTGCGCGTGAACTGGATCAACACCGACTGGGTCCGCACCGAGGCCTATTACTCCAGCAGCGGCTGGCGCGCGACGTGGAAGGGCGAAGGCGGCGGCGTCCTGCTCAATCAATGCCTGCATAATCTCGACATCCTGCAGTGGCTCTGCGGCATGCCGGAAAAAGTGCGCGGCTTTTGCCAGCTCGGTCGTTTTCACAGCATTGAAGTCGAGGATAGCGTGACGGCCTGGATCGAGTGGGAAAACGGCGTGACCGGCTCGTTCATTGGCTCCACGGGCGAAGTGCCCGGCGCGAACCGGTTGGAAATCGTTGGCGCAATGGGCACG
Organism: Chthoniobacterales bacterium; assembly: GCA_050737475.1. Classification (GTDB taxonomy): domain Bacteria; phylum Verrucomicrobiota; class Verrucomicrobiia; order Chthoniobacterales; family JAATET01; genus JAATET01. The sequence goes on along the minus strand of JBOHXO010000349.1, from coordinate 4,452 downwards.
CTCGTGCTGGAAAAAGAGCGCCTCACCTTCACGCGCAACGCCACGGACATGTCGGAATTCAGCCGCGCCGCGGACAAGGGTTTTGCGAAGCCGGAATCCGCGACGGAGGAAATCCCATTCGAAAACGCCGCCGCTCCGCACGCGATTCTGACGCAAAACTTCGTCAACGCGATCCTCGACGATGAATCACTTATTGCGCCGGGCGCGGAGGGCATCCATTCCATCGAGCTCGCGAACGCCATATTGTATTCCTCACTGCTCGGCGAGACCCTGCCGCTGCCGATGGACGGCGCTGCGTGGGAAACGAAATTGAATCAATTGATCGCGGAATCAAAAATCGAGAAGCACGTCGTGAAAGTCGCGACGGACGACTTCGCCGCATCGTTCCGAAAATAAGCCATGAAGCTGATGGGCATTGGTGACGAGGCCGGAGCTGCGATTGACGCACAGATCGATGCAACGCTCGCGCTCGGCTGGAAGCACATCGAAATGCGCGCGGTCGAAGTGCCCGGATTTCCGAAGGCGAATTTTCACGACATTCCGGACGCCGCATTCGACATCGCCGCCGGCAAGCTCGCGGCCGCGGGCCTCGAAGTTCATTGCTTCGGCTCCACGGTGATGAACTGGGGGAAAAAAGTGGAGGACCCGTTCGAGATCACGCTCGCCGAAGTCCGGCGCACCATTCCCCGCATGCAGCGGCTCGGCGCGAAATTCGTCCGCATCATGAGTTTCAAGCCGGACGACCACGCCGACAAGATTCCGGACGATGTGTTTCGCCGCGTGAACGAGGTGACACGGATGTTCCTCGACGCAGGCATCCAGCCGCTCCACGAAAACTGCATGAACCACGGCGGCATGAGCTGGCGGCATGCGCTCGAGCTGCTCGAAAAATGCCCCGGCCTCCAATGGCTCTTCGACACGGCCAATCCCGTTTTCAATCCCGACCGCTCCACCTCCCAACCCTGGCCGAGGCAGGATCCATGGGAGTTCTGGACGCATGTCCGCGATCATGTCGTCCATATCCACATCAAGGACGCCACATGGAATCCCGCACGCAACGACGCGGACTACCACTGGCCAGGCGAGGGGGATGGCCGCGTGCGGGATGTGCTGCGCGATGCGTTCTCTCGCGGTTATGACGCGGGTATTTCCATCGAGTCGCACATGGTCGCCGTCTTCCACGAGCAGGACGCAAACCGCAGTGACGAGGCATTGAAAGCGAACTTCGTGGAATACGGTCAGCGGGTGGAAAACTTGATCAAAAATCTCGATCGGAATTAAATCAACGCCTCCTCCCATGTTCCCTCCAGCCTCCCCCGCCGTTTCCCGCGCAACAACGCGAGCCCTGTTCCTCGCCCTCGCCTGCTGCGTTTCTCTCGTCACCGCATCCGCCGCGGTCCGCGACTATCGCGAAGCCCGCGTTTACATCACCGCGCCGCCGGCCTCAGCCCCGCCGAGCACGGCTCCCCTCGCCTCGAACAATCCCGCCGCCGTCAACGTCGTCGCGCCCACGCCACCGCCCGCGCAATTGCTCAACGACCGCGGCTTCTTCGCCTTCGCGCCGATCGAGGAGCCCGATGAGGACATTCCGACGATCATGATTGATGACCGGAAGACGTTCCAGACCATCCTGGGATTCGGCGGAGCCTTTACCGATGCCGCCTCCGACGTCTTCGCGAAGCTTCCCAAGGAATCCCAGGAGCAATTTCTCAAGGCCTGCTTCGACCCCGTGGAAGGCAACGGCTACACGCTCTGCCGCACCACGATTCACAGCTGCGACTACGCCGAGGACATGTATACCTACGATGACACGCCGGGCGACAAGGAGCTCAAGGATTTCTCCATCGCCCACGACAAAACGAACCGCATTCCCTTCATCAAGCGCGCCCAGGCCGCCGCCCAGGGCAAGCTCCTGCTCTACGCCTCGCCGTGGAGCCCGCCCGGCTGGATGAAAACCAACGGCGAAATGCTGCACGGCGGCAAGCTCAAGCCCGAATACGTACAGACGTGGGCCGACTATTACGTGAAATACGTCAAGGCCTACGCTGCGGAAGGCATCCCCATGTGGGGACTCACCGTGCAGAACGAAGCCCTCGCCGTGCAGGTCTGGGAATCCATCGTCTTCACCGCCGACGAGGAGCGCGACTTCGTCAAAAACTTCCTCGGCCCCACGCTCGAGAAAGCCGGCCTCGCCGACTTGAAGCTCATGATCTGGGATCACAACCGCGGTGTGATCTACCAGCGCGTCGCGCCGACCTACGAGGACAAGGAAGCCGCGAAATACGTCTGGGGCACCGCGTTCCATTGGTATACCGGCGACCACTTCGACAACGTCCGCATCGTCCACGACGCCTTCCCCGACAAGCATCTCCTCTACACCGAGGGCGGCATCGGAGGCAGCTGGCAGGCCGCGCTGCGCCTCTCGAAGAGCGTGATCATGGATCTGCAAAATTGGACCGAAGGCTGGGACGTCTGGAATCTCATGCTCGACCAGGACAACGGTCCGCGCCACGCCGGCGGCATCCCGGGCGTGCACGGCAGCACTGTCGTCAACGCCAACACCTCCACCGGCGAAATCACCTACAACCCGCCGCACTACGTCCTCGGCCAGTTCTCACGCTTCATCCGTCCCGGCGCAAAGCGCATCGCCACCACGTCCAACAGCGACGACCTCATCGCCACCGCCGCCCTCAACACCGACGGAAAAATCGCCGTCGTCGTCCTCAACCTCAAGGACCGCGATATTTTCATGCGCGTCTGGCTGCGCGGAAAATTCGTCAAATACACCCTGCCCGCAAACGGAACCATCACGTTCATTTTGCAGCCGGTGTAATCGCCCGGCGGCAAATTGGTCGCGACCATCGCGAGTAAAAAAGAGTCTGCTCGTCGAGCCATCCCTGCCACTAATCGGCAGTGCGCTTTCGATGAAAATGCCGTGCGCTTCCGACCAATCCGTTTTCGGACGAATTCAGCAGGCCGGAGCGTTTAAAAATTCCTCGACCTTTTGCGGAGACGTCCCGACTTTTTCCACAGCGCGGCGAATCTCGTCCTCCGAGAATTGAAGCTTCGAAACCCAGAATTCCACCTCGGAGCTGTCGTCGAGATTGACGCCCTCATGCCGCTGGTCGCTGTCTGATGAGGAATCAGTCATAATATCAATTCGATCAAGCCGGGCACGGCGGATGTATGAGATCGCACTTTTTTGTGCGTTTTTTTGACGGCCTTGTCATTCCGACCGGTGGGGGCATAGTGAGTTCTCCCCAATGGCCGAGAATCCCATTTTTCTCTACAATATCCTGCCCGCGGAAAGGATGATCGTTGTCCGATTTCGTGGGGAGATCACCGAAGACGACGTCATCGAAGCGTCCCGCATGATTTGCAGCGACACGCGCTACAGGCACGGCTTCGACGGGCTCATTGACCTTGCGGAAATCACGAACGCGGTCACACCGGCTCATATCGAAGAGCTGGTGGAATATTCGCTTTCCAAAAGGAAACACGGACACGGGAAGTGGGCCGTCATTGTGAGCACGCCGGCGGCAACGGCATATGCGATGATCTATCAAAAGAAAGTGGCGGACAAACACCCCTTTGCCATTTTTTGCAGTTTCGAAGGGGCAGCGGAGTTCCTGAAAAAACCGGTCGATTCAATATGGCTCGACGCGAATCTAACTCCAGCGACCACGGCGAGGAACGCGTAGGAGTTTTTGGGAAATTGACGGCAAAATAGCCCTACATGAGTCGCCCGGCGATATCCGGCCACGGCGCGCTTTCGACCGCCATCCATTTTCGCGCGTATTCCACGATTTCGTAATCCAGCGCGGCATAATGGCGAAACTCCTCCAGGAATTCCGGGCCGAATTCATGCGGCTTCCGCGGTGATGTATTGATGTGCGTGACGGGACGCCTCGGATTGCCGGTCAATTCCGCAAGCAGATCCACGCTCGCTTGCATCCACTCGGTCATTCCGATGAAAAAATAGCCGTCGAGGTGCCCGCGCCAGTTTGCGTGGTTGCAGCCGAGGGATCTGGCGATTCCGTTCGCCTGCCGCAGCACATAGTCCTCGATGCCGGCTTTCCACGGGCGACCGACTTTTTCCCGGTGGTAAAATGCGGAGACGGCGCGCTCCAGCGGATCGCGCAGCAGGACAAGCAGGCGGCAATTCCCCTGCGCAATGAGATCCCCGTATCGCTCGTGGGGGCGTATGCCGTCGCTGACGAAATGTCCGTGCACCATCGCATTGTGAGGCAGCGCGCCGGGATCGAGCCTGCGGCGGGCGAACTCCGCCTGTTGCTTCGCGGTCGCATAGGACTCGCCCCAGTCGCCGTGGATAGAAAACCATTTTCGCACCGCACGCGCAAAGGAAAGCCCTCCGCATTTCGGGATGTGCTGGAAAATATAAATGGTGGGAAGCGGGCGGACGGCCACTCGGGCTGAATACCAGAAATCCCC
>JBOHXO010000348.1:0-4444 GCA_050737475.1 Chthoniobacterales bacterium | reverse complement strand
AGTCCAGGCTGTCGAAGCTCAGGACGTAAAGACTGTTTCCCGAGACCGCGAGCGCACTGGTGCTCGTGAGGCCGGTGATTGTAGTGAATCCGCCTGCGGGCGCGCCGGTGGTGGCGTCGTAAGCCAGGACATCGCCGGTGCCGCTGTCCGCCACGAACAGCGTATTGTTCCAAATCGCGAGCCCTTGCGCAAAATCCAGTCCGGTGTTCACCAGGGGATTTTGAACAGTGGTTCCATCGAACGCGTAGGAGCCAATCGTGCCGCTGGTGGAATTGAGGGCAAACAGCCCGGCATGCGCGGTCGAGGTAACGGTAACGCACAAAGCCGAAACAACGACGAGCGAGAGGAGGAATCTATAAGTGGCTGGCCGGAAGAGTTTGTTGGTCATTCGGTTGCGGAGGAGGAATTTTGGGAAGGGCAGAGCCACTATAATTGCGGTCCAACCTTTGGCAACGGGAAAGGTTGTTGAGCGTTCACACTGGCACCGGTGCAAAAACTTCGCTACACCCGGGCCGTGGCACGGCGAAAGCGGTCCAAAAAAACAAAACTGCGGGCCTCGCTGGTTGCCGGGGTGCCGGGCACCGTCCCCAAGCGCTGGGTGAAGTTCATCGTGGGGCTCTTCCTCGTGCCCCCGGCATGGCTGCTCACGCAGACGTTTTTCACGGCGTTCACGCGGGCCGCATTCCACGAGGCATTCTGGGCCACGCAGGAATTCTGGTTCTTCTCGCTCGGGCTCATCATCTGGCTCGTCGCCTTCCTCGGCCTGCCGCGTCCGTTGTGGATTTACGTCTTCGGCCACGAACTCACGCACGCCCTGTGGGTGATGCTGCAGGGCGGAAAGGTCAGCGAATTCAAAATCACGAAACACGGCGGCCACATCCTCTCCGACCGCATCAACACATGGATCGCCCTCGCACCATATTTCTTCCCGATCTACAGCCTGCTCGTGATCGCACTCTACGGGCTCGCCGGGCTCTTCTGGGACATGGCGCCGTTCCGTCCCGTGCTCTACATGCTCATCGGCGCGACGTGGGGATTTCATCTCTCGTTCACGCTCTGGATGATTCCGCGCGGCCAGACCGACCTCACCTACGGCGGCACGTTTTTTTCGCTCGTCCTCATTTACATTTTGAACCTCGCCGTGCTGGCCGTCTTCCTCATCGTCGCCTCCCCCGGCGTCACGCTTGGCGGATTCGGGCGGGAATTGATCGCCAATGCCGCGGAGCTCGCCCACGCGACGCTGCGGATTCTGCAGGCCTTGAAGTTTTGAGCGGTGCACTGGAATTTTTGCAAAGTCTCCAGGCGGAATGCGGAGGCGTCATTCCCATCGAGCGCTACATGCAGGAGGCGCTGTATCATCCGGAGCTCGGCTACTACGCGCGAAACATCCGCACCGTCGGCCGCCGCGGCGATTTCGCGACTTCCGCCAGCCTCGGCGAGGCGCTCGGGTCCGCCATCGCGCGATGGATTCGGAAAAACCGTATATCGGAAAATGCATTTGGAATCTGGAAAGGGGGAAAGGGGGAAAATAATCCACGTCCCTCCCTCCCCCATCCCGTTCCACTCCCCGTTATTCCGCGGAATCCTTCCTGCTTTCCTGCTTTCCAGATTCCAAATTTATTTCCCAGCTGGCACGTCATCGAGGCTGGCGCGGGCACCGGCGAACTCGCGCGCACCGTGCTGCGACGGCTCGGAATGTGGGGCCGCCGCGGCCTCGTCTATCACATCGTGGAAACATCGCCGGTGCTGCGCGCCGAGCAACAACGCGCGCTGCCGCAGTTTCGCGTCGCGTGGCACGACTCGATGTCCGACGCGCTCGCGGCCTGCAAGGGACGCGCGTTGATTTTTTCCAACGAGCTTGCGGACGCTTTTCCATGCCGCGTGTTCGAGCGTCGCGACGGGCATTGGATCGAAGTCGGCGTTCGCATCGAGGAAGGCCGCGTCGTCGAGTGTGCCTTTCCGCGCACGCCGCCGGAGGGCCTGCCCGCGGACCTCCCCGAGGGGCAGCGCATCGAGATGCATGCCGCCGTCGCCGAGTGGATCGCGACGTGGAGCGGCGATGTTCGCGAGGCCCTCATGCTCACGATTGACTACGGCGACACCATGCCCGCGCTGTATCACCGCCGGAAGCGCGGCACGCTGCGCGCGTATTTTCATCACCAGAGATTCGAGGGCATGGAAATCTATCATCGCTTCGGAAAGCAGGACCTCACCGCCGATGTGAATTTCACCGACCTGCGAAACTGGACCGAGCACTGCGGCTGGCGCACCGTCGCGCTCACGACGCAGGGCGAATTCCTCGCCGCCTACGGAGCCAGACGATCCGGCCTCCACGACGCCCAGCTCGCCGACCACACCGGCGCCGGCGCCGCCTTCAAGGTTTTAGAATGTGAAAAAAGGGAGGACGAGGCTGCGTCCGGACCGACTTCAACCGAGCCACGTAAAAATAAGTCTTGGGCGAAAATTAAGCCGCCTCTTCACGTGTGAGTGCGTAAACCATGTCGGTAATGAACCTCTTGAATCCCTCGTTCTGGACGAACTGCTTGTAGACCTCCGTGTCGTCTTTGAGCAGGGTCAGCATCACGCGCTCCAACGCCTTATCGTGTTGAATGCGCGCCGTGTTCGGCGTGTTTTGCTTGGCGTTCTGGTAGGCCTCGTCCGCCGCCACTTGAGGCACGATGTCTTCCTTGATCCGTTTGACGATTCGATCCGCATCCGAGAACAACGTTCCGAACTGATCGTTGAACGTTTTGAGGATATTGCTTAGCCGATCCATTTCTGGCTCTGGCATTCGTCCGCCGCCACCGACATTCGCCGGATTAATCTCCGCATTCTCGTCGGGCAGCAGCACTTTGAGGGCCGCCTTTTTCTCGACGCGATAGCTGTCCATGTCGATTGCCTCCAGGAGACCCTTCGCCAAATCCTCTTCCTTCGGCGCCGGCAATTTCGGCACGAGGAAATTCAAAAAGATCGAGAGCTTCTCCCAGCCAGTATTCGTGTAGGGAAGGATCGAAGCTAGGAAATCATAGGTGCGTGTAAAGCCTTTCGCCTTCCCCTTAAAATCGACCTGTCCGTCTTCGTCCAGTTGGGCAAGATAGGTTGCAACGCAGCCATCGAGAATAGGGTCTAGAGTATCCCGTTCCGCGCCGCCGAGATAAAGCAACACGAAGTGATCGACCACCTCCGGCGTGTAGACTTGATGAGCATCGAGAGCCGCCTTGAGGTCGTGCAGTTTGTTGGGATCAGTCTCCTCGCTGAGGATTGTGATCTTGTAGTAATCGGAAAACGCCTCGGTGATCGTTTCCGAGTCGTTCATGAAATCCAACACGAACACATCATGCTTTTGCGGATGAGCACGGTTCAGTCGCGAGAGCGTTTGCACCGCTTTGATGCCCGACAGCGGCTTGTCCACATACATCGTGTGTAGCAGCGGCTCGTCGTAGCCGGTCTGAAACTTGTCCGCGCAGATCAGAAACCGATAGGGATCTTCCTGAATCTTCTCTGCGATGTCTCCGCTTGAAAATCCGTTCAAAGAGGACTCGGACACCTTCACCCCTTCGAACTCATAGTCGCCCGAGAACGCAACGATCGCCTGATACGGACTCTTGCGCTCCACGAGATAGCTTCGAATTGCATGAAAATACCGGATCGCCCGCTCGATCCCGCTGCAGACAACCATCGCCCTCGCCTGCCCGCCGATCTTGTTTAACGCCATCACCTGTTCATGGAAATGGTCCACCATGATCTCCGCTTTCAATCGAATGGCATGGTCGTGGCTCTCCACGTAGCGACGCAGCTTCTTCTTCGCCTTCTTGGTGTCGAACTCCGGATCGCTCTCGATGGTTTTCACCAGCTTGTAGTAGCTGTTTACCGGCGTGTAGCTCTTGAGCACGTCGAGGATGAAGCGCTCCTGGATCGCCTGCTTCATCGTGTAGGGGTGGAACGGCAGATGTTTCACCTTCCCCTCCGCATCCGGCGGCTGCGGCAGGCCGAACATCTCGAGCGTCTTGTTCTTCGGCGTGGCCGTGAAGGCGAAGTAGCTCGCGTTCGTCAGCATCTTGCGCGCTTCCATTCGCTTTTGCAGCGCGTCGTTCACGGTGTCCTCGGGATCGGAGAGCGCCTCGCTCATCGCCGCGGCGGTCTTGCCGCTCTGGCTGGAATGCGCCTCGTCGATGATGATCGCAAACGTCCGTCCGCGATGCTCGTCTCCGATCTCGTCGAGGATGAACGGAAATTTCTGCACCGTGGAAATGATGATCTTCTTTCCCGTCTCGATGAACTTCCGCAGATCGCCGGAATGCTCCGCGTGTCCCACCGTTTCGCCGACTTGGGCGAATTGCTTGATCGTCGCCTGAATCTGCCGGTCGAGGATACGGCGATCCGTGATCACGATAATCGAGTCGAAAATATCCTTCCCGTCCTTGCGCAGTCCGATGAGTTGGTG
>JBOHXO010000347.1:0-3254 GCA_050737475.1 Chthoniobacterales bacterium | reverse complement strand
GTTTGTAAGCGATCCGTAATTAAATTGATCGATCGCGAGAACTGTCGCGTGGCTCGATGCGACCGGCATCAGCGCCATGCATGCCGCAGCGAGGAGACCGAGTTTCTGGGAGGGAACCAATGCAAATGAGGAGTTTTTCATGGAAGGTTTGACTGAGGAGTGGTGAGAAACACGCACGCGAAGGCTTTCAGCCAAACACTTACAGTTCTCGGGGGTGGGTGTTTTGTTATGTAACAACCACGCGGTTGTCAATTATTTTTCGAGCGATTCCCTACAATTAATTTAATTACAAGCCATATGCGTAATTATGCAGCTCCGGTGGCATCTGCCGAAGTCATGCCAATGCGGAACCCATTGACGAACGGAAGCACCTCCAATGCCTTCGAGCACCATTCCCGTCAGATTGCAAATGGCAAGGTCGTGATGGACTAGGCCGCCCTCAAAATGTTCCTGCGGCGGCCCTTCGCACCATTGGGATCAATCGAAGCGGTGATCGAGGCGGTGGAATTTTACGCTAAACATCTTGCCCATGAGCAGCGCCGGGCAGGACGCCAGAGTGTCGAAGGCACCGTGATCGAGAAGACCACTTCCCCGGAGGATACGTTTCTATATTGAACGCACTGGCTCTCAGGCAGCGAAGGTTTTTCGGCGCATCAAGCAGCATGCCAAAACAATCCCTCCAAGCACCAGATATCCGCGAGGTTCCGGCACAGGGGCGACCATATCAGCCGAAGTCGTGCCCAGACGAAATTCGTCAACCGTCGGGAGCGCGCCGCCAATGCCCTCGACTCCCCAGCCCGTGAGATTTCCCACGGTGAGAGTCCTGGTGTTCGCGGGAAATCCCAACGTGCCTGCGGCGGTATCTTCGATTGTGGGGTCAATCCACAGGTTGATTTCCGAGGTCGTCAAATCCATGGACAAAACGATGTAATGGATTGTGGTGTTGCTGATGTTGAATACATTTACAAAACTTCCGATGTCCAAGGGAGTCCATGAGCCGCCGTTGGTCGTCGTCCCGAGGCCGAATTGATTGCTAAGGCCATCATTCGGGCCGCCGAAACCCACGAACAGGCTGCCGCTGCTACCGGTGATCAATGCGCCCACGGGATCTCCCCCGGAGTCGCCCCCCCCCTGGATCAGGAAGCTTGCCCAGACCGTCCCCGTCGTGACCGGGCTCAACAAATTCTCAGTCGCTTTTCCGCCGTAGCCGATCTTCACCGAACTATCGGCGACGGGAAGCGTGGAATAGGTCAAGCCTGGTTGAATGGATGGCCCGGGATTTGCCCCCAGTGGGGTGGAAGTCCAGCTTCCAAGGCCGGCTCCGGTGCTTGCCGTGCCGTTGGTGATGCTGGTGTAATTAATCTCGTCAATGGCCAGCAAATCGGCGCGACTGGAGTTCATCACTGCAAAGACAAGGCAGGCTGCAAAGAGAGGGAGTTTCGGAGGAAGCAAGGAACGGTTCATGGCGGGAGTTGTTTTAGGGAGATTTTAAGTGCCAGTAACCGTTGAATCCGGGGGATGTGGACCAGTCAAGCTCTTATCTACCCAAAGCTTCACAAATGGATGACTTTTTTTGCAAACCACTATTAAGCCATTTCTCGAGAACACGGTCGCCAGCAATGCGTTTACCGGAAGACAAGCCCTGTATTGCTGATCGCGCTGGATCACGGCGCGGCAGGCCGGTCGATTCGAACTTCTCGAGCAGGTCCCGCTGGCGCTGGCCGACGCTCGCGCTTTTGCGAATGTTCAATTTGAGCGGCATGAGCTCGAGATTCGCGAGCACGTTGTCGAGCTGTGGGCATTCGAGACCGGCACAGTGTGGTCGCCGGCATACGGGCCGTCTTCACGGTCGGCGAATGGCCGCGGCGCATTTCCTCCATTCCCTCGGCGTTGATGCAGCCGAGCTTTGTCGCGATGTGAGATTGCAGAGAAGCATTCCGGCTCGAAAGTTGTTCGCAGTGTCAACCCGCGGATTGCACCTGCGACACGAAGGTCACCACGTCGTCGGGATCTCACGCGATGGGATCGGCTTGGGCCAAATCAGGCGGGCTGGGACGAAAGCGCAAGCGCAAGTAAAACGAGACGGGGCGTTTTCACTTTTTCGCGGGCGGCGAGTGCGACTGCTGCCACTTTTTGATGGTCGCAATGTTCTTCGCAATGGCCGCCGAATTCCAGCCGCCTTCCTGCCAGAGCGGGTCGGGCTCGTGTGCAGGATAGAGTTTGGAAATCAGGCCGAACGCATTCACCGCCTCGGCCTGTAATTGCACGCGATCCTCCTCGTCGCCGCCGGAGGTTTCGAACGCGACGGCTGCCTCCGCCAATGCCGCGAGCGCCTGCGGATCGCCGGCCCGCGCAAGTCCGCGGAAAATTTCGAGCGTGGCCCACGGCGGCATTTTCTTTTCGCGCGATGCAGCTTCCAGCACGTCGAGGCTGCGCTTGTCGCCTGTCTGCGCAAGCGCGACTAGCAGCAGAGACTTTGTCTCCGGGTCCTTCTCGGCGGAGATTGCCTCGAGCAGCGCAGGCACGTTTTCCTTCCGATTTGCCCAGCAGAGATTGAGCGCGGCGCCATTGCGTATCTCGCGGTCCTTGTCCTTGAGCCATTCGAGCATGATCGGCTGGGCCCCGACCACGCCTTCCTGGCAAAGCTGGCGTGCGGCGCGGCTCGAGCCCTGGTCGTGTTTTGTTTCGATGCGATGGAGCAGCAGGGCGATGAATTCCTTGTTCTTCGCCTTCATCGCCATGCGCGCGGCGCCCGTCACCTCCTGGTCGGAATCGCCGAAATAAATCGCCGCGAGTAATTGTGCCGCTGCCGGGGAGGGATCGTCGACGAGTTTTCGAAGCGCGATGGTTCCTGCGGTGGCGGACGCCCGGTCGCCGCGCAATTCCCAGAACGCCGCGCGTCGCACCGTGTCGGAATCGGCCGGCGCTGCCTGCACGACTTTGAGGGCATCCGCGCGGTCGACGACGAAGCGGTCGTAGTTCCAGAATTGTGCGAGCTGCGCGAGCAGCTTCATGCGTTCCTGTGCGGGGATTTTTTGCTCGAAGAGCACGTCCGGCGGCAGCCGTGGCGCGGCGGGAAGCGGTGTTTTCTTTTCGGCTGTGAGGGCGGCGACGTTGCAGCGCGCGGCGAGTTTTTCGTCGAGCATCTCGGCGAATTTGCATTGCCGGTCGCGCATCGCGCCGGAGTCGAGCCATGCGGCAAACGCCTTCGCGAATGCGTCGGCGTCGCTCTTTTCGACGGGCTGCAGCAAGGC
>JBOHXO010000346.1:0-3104 GCA_050737475.1 Chthoniobacterales bacterium | reverse complement strand
CGTTCCAACTGTGCGGAAGGGTCACCTGCGACCACGTGGAATCGTTAAACGACGTCGCGTCTGCGCCGGCGACATCCTTTTTGATGAACTTCCAGTCGTAGTTGAAATTGAACACCAACCGGTTGCTCGTGGGCGGCACATAGCCGGCGTGGAGCGTCCCGAATGCAGCGATGACTGCGACGCCCGCACAGGCCGCGGAAAGCCAGTGCAAACGGGCGGTTTCGAGATAACGATACCTCGAAGAAGCACGGTTTAGATCCGCGCGACCATGGGGCCGGCATGACTGATCAGTAAGCATTGGGTGTCGGGAGAGCTGCCCTATTTAAAAGAGGAACAGCCAGGAGGTTGGAACTCCTGAAGTTTCGGATAGTCGGGGCGATCAGTCAGCCTCTTTGTTTGGTGAATCGTTCATCACCCTGAAGCAATCTTTCTCAATCCCCGGCCATCAACGATTCGAGCAGCAGCGTGGCCAGTTCCTGCGTGGCATCGTCGAGTTCGCCGAGCCGCTTTTTGAGACGCTGGAGGTTTTGCTGCTCGATCGCCGAGCGGATGTCGGCCACCAGCGCGTCGATGCGCTCGCGGTCCGCGACGGGAATTTGATCGCCCAGTTTTTCGAAAGCCATGTCCACGGCGGGCAGCATTTCCTCCGCCTTCAACCTCGCCTCGACGAACTGCCGGCCCGCCATGTCCTCAAACGCATGCTCGACCGACGCACCGACCATTTCCTCCACGGCCTCGTCGGTCACATTCACCACGCTGCGAATTTCCACCACGGTATCCGCTCCCGTCGCCACGTCGCGGGCGAGCACGTGAAGGATGCCGTTCGCATCGAGTTCGAATTGCACGCCGACGCGCGCCTGACCTTTCGGTGCGGGCGTGAACGCGACATCGAACTCGCCGAGCTTCCAATTATCCTTCGCCATTTCGCGCTCGCCCTGCAGCACCGCGAGGCGCATGGCGGTCTGCCCGGCCACGGCATTCGTGAACATCTCGCCCTTTTTCACGGGGATCGTCGTGTTGCGCGGAATGAGCACGTTCATCAATCCGCCAAACGTCTCGATGCCCAGCGAGAGCGGCGTCACGTCGAGCAGCGTCACATTCTGCACGCTGCCCTCGAGAATGCCCGCCTGCAGCACCGCGCCGAGCGCGACGGCTTCGTCCGGATGCTGGCTCGTATTCGGCTCCCGTCCGAAAATTTCCGCGACGAGCCGCCGCACGATCGGCATGCGCGTCGAGCCGCCCACGAGCACCACGGCGTCGAGATCGGCGGGCGTCAGCTTCGCGTCCGACAACGCTCGCAGACAATGCGCCCGCGTCCGCTCGACGATGGGCGCGCAAATTTTCTCGAGTTCCGCATTCGTAGCCCCTGCTTCCTTTCGCGCCTTCGCGTCTTCGCGTGAGATCCCCAGCCTTTCCGCAATCGCCGCGTCGAAATCGTCGCCGCCGAGCCGCGTGTCGCCGTGCGTCGAGAGCACCTGGAACACGCCGTCCGCGAGTTCGAGAATGGAGATGTCGAACGTCCCGCCGCCAAGATCATAAACCGCGACCTTCGAATGCTCACCGAGCTTGTCGAGGCCGTAGGCAAGCGCCGCCGCGGTCGGTTCCGCGAGAATACGCTTCACCTCGAATCCCGCCAGCTCACCAGCCCGCTTCGTCGCCGCGCGCTGCGCATCGTTGAAATACGCGGGCACCGTAATCACCGCCTCGCGCACCTCGTGGCCAAGCGCCGACCCGGCAATTTCCTTGAGCCGCTGCAAAATGAGCGCCGAGATTTCCTCCGGTGTCCGTCCATGCCGCCGCGTCGAGTTTCCCATGTCACGCTTTATGGATGTCACGACTGCCGGCCGTGCCAGCGCAGTCCAACCGACAGTCGGTGCGCACGCCTCGATCGTCTCGTCGAATGCCACCGCCGATGGCATGAGGCGCCTGCCTTCCTCATCCGCGAAAAGAATCGGAAATCCCGCCTCCATCGCACCGATGAGCGAGTTCGTGGTGCCCAGGTCGATGCCAACAATCATTTCGGTCGAATCCACACGTAGCCGCGGCGCTCATATTCGAGATAAACCGCGGTTTCATTTGCCTTGTCCTTGCCGAAGAATCGCTCGACGAGCCACAGCGCGAGGTCAATTCCCGCGGTCACCCCGCCGCACGTGACAATGTTCTCGTCGTCCACCACGCGCTCGAATTTCACGTCGGCTCCGGCCGCCCGCAAATCGTCAATCGCGGAATGATGCGTGATCGCCGGCCGGCCGTTGAGCAAGCCCGCATGTGCAAGCAGCATCGCGCCGGTGCAAACGCCCGCAATGACCGCGCCCGAGCCGTGGGCGCCGCGAATAAACCCGAGCGTGTTCGGTTTCCCGACCTCCGCGCGCGCGCCGAACGCAGCGTTGCTTTTCCAGCCGCCCCCGGGGACGACCATGAGATCCGGAGTGACTCCGCCGGCCCGGCGGTGCGGGATGATGGTGGCGCCATGCGCAAGGCGCAGAGGCTCGATGCCGCCGAAGCTGATGAGCGCGGTCTCGATGTCCGCGCCGAGCGAGCGGGCAGCTTGCAGCACCTCGTAGGGACCAAGCACGTCGAGCTCCTCGGCCCCGGGATACAAAAGGATTTCGCAACGCATGGGGCGCACATCATGGCGGAAAATACGTCAAACCGACAGCGCAAGTTCGCGCTCGAGGATTTGGGCGTGCCACCGTTGCAGGTAGCGGAATTCCGCGCCGAGCGAGGCGAGTTGCTCCGGCTCGACCTGCGGCCAGGCGGCGTCCAGCGCGCGCAATTTTTCGCCGGCCTGCGCGAATCGCAAATCCCATTCCCGCTTGAATTCACCAAGCACCTTGCGGGCAGCCGCCGTTTCGCTTGCAAGCAGAGCGCGTTGCAGTGCGTTGCCCGCGGCGAGTTTTGCAATCGCGGCATCCGCCTCTCGCAACGCAGCGCCGACACGAAATCCGAATTCGGCATCCGGGGGCATTGCGGGCACGGCGATATCACCGGCCAGCAAGCGCAGCCGCGCGGCGGGATCGGAGAGCAGGGCCTGCGCGGCGTTGAGGGCGGAAAACCGGGCCGTGTCGCCGCCCGGCGCATCAGGGTGGCATGCACGCGCACGG
>JBOHXO010000345.1:0-13304 GCA_050737475.1 Chthoniobacterales bacterium | reverse complement strand
GTATTCGACCTTCTCAATGCCGGTGTCATCCGTCGCAACGCCGAAGACACTCACGGAGTCCTCCGTGGACAGGAAGTCGCGGGGCTTGCGCGGGCGTGTCACAAAAACCTCGGGCGCGCCGGGTCGCGTATCTGCGACGTAGACGCCCTCGTCGCCGTTTTGAAATTTCGCGAGAAAGACGAACTCGTGCAGATCGTTGAACGTGCCGGGGCCCGCGAAATCCACCCCCTCGACTTCGCGATCGCCAGTGGGCGTGGGAAGCGTCATGCCGCTGATCGCGAGCAGGACGGGCGGGCCGGTGCGGCGCTGGATCCAGATGCCATCGCGCGTGCCTTCGTTGGGATACAGGATTTGTGCGCGGAAAATGACGTCGCCGGTGGAATTCACGACGGCATCGGAGAGCGTGCCGAAATGAATGTCGGTGGTGGTCGGGACGAGATCGCCTTCAAGGGCGTTTGGCGAAATCGCGCCCGGCTCGCCCGAAAAAATCGCTGAAGCGGGGGTGCCGGAGAGGGACGCGCTGAAAGCGACCTGCCCGTCTGCGGCAATCGAAGGTCGCGCCGAAAGGTGGCTCAAATAGGCGCTCGCCAGCCCGGGAGCGGGATTGCCCTCTTTTGCGATGAGTTTCGGCGCCGACGGGTCGCCCGCGTAGATGGCTTCGTTCGGGGGAGTCGGGCTCGGTGATGGCTTGACGGCGATCTTCAACGCGACTTTTCCCGTTTCGTTGACATCCATCGAGGTGCCCACCGAGGCGGAGGATGCGTATTGGGGGTATGCGTTTGGATCCTCGTAGATGGACTGGATATAAAGGTCATCGAGGGCGAGGCCATCGGTGAGCGGGGCTGTGAATACGCCTGCAACCGTGCGAAGAAGCGCGCCGATGGGCACCTCCGAGGTGAGTCCTCCATGCAGGATCGGCAGAATTCTGCCTTTGGCAAAAACCGCGCCGGAGCGATAAGCCACGTCGCCCAGGACCGCGAGTGAAAAGTCCGCAGGCTTGCCTGCCGCCCCCGATGCGCCACCATCCGTCTCAAACCAAATTCCGCGCACGTAACCCTGATCAATTGTCACGCCGGCGTTGAATCCGACCGAGCCGTCGCCGGACACGGAAATGGGACCGAAATCCTCGAAGACCGCGCTGGGCTCGCCGGGCACGGCATCCGTGAGCGACATCACGCGGCGCAATTTCCCGGACACCCCGGCATAAACTCCGGATATGGAGCCTTCGCTGCGATCGTCCACGCCGACGAAGGCGATGGTGCCATCCGCGCCGATGGATGGCGGACTGAAATGGTAGAAGCTGTCGCCGCCGGGCGCGGATTGATCGGTAAAGGCGACGATCTTGTAAGTCGAGCCCTGGGCCATTGCCGAATGGCCACCCAGCATGATCAGGACGCTCGCGATGAGGGCACAGAATGCCGGGAAGGAAGGCTGAATCCGCATACCGGTTAGGAGTCTACGCAGGGTTTTGGAAGCCACAACCGGAAAAAGAAAACCCCGGCGATGAGGCCGGGGTTTTCGAGAAGAGCAATTGACTTGGTGTGTTAGGCGCGACGGCGGCGGACACCGAAGAGCACTGTGCCGAGGCCGAGCCCGACGAGCGCGACGGTGCCGGGCTCGGGGACGGGAGTTACCGATGCCCACGTCGTGCCAACACGCAATTCATCCACTTCTCCGGCGCCTGAGCCTGTGACACCACGGATGAGAAACTGATTGATCTGCACAAGGTCATTTCCGCCGGTCACCGTCAAAGTGGGCGTCGGAGCGGACGCCGCTTCAAAGTTCGAGGAAGCGGGATTGATCCAGAGAGATGAACTGTCATCGTTTGTGCCGGCATTAAACGTATAGGAAGCAACTATGAAGTAAGTTGTGTTGAGGCTGAGTTCCACCGTGTCGTATGTGGGCGTGGAATTGGAACGATTGGCGACGCCAAAATTGAAGCCCGCGCCTGCGGCCTGAATCCAAACGGTCGCACCGTAATTAGTGTTCCCGGTTGCTAGTGCAAAGGCGTAGGCCGAGACCGTGGGCTGCGAAGTCAACTGAAACGCGATTGAGAAGAATACCGTGCCGGAGTTGAAAGTGTTAAGTGCACCGAGTGCTTCCTGAATATTTCCCGCCGAGTAGGAAACCTTGTTACCTGTAGGAGCAGCCAGACCGTCCACAGTCAGGTTGTCCGCAATAACGCCGGGAGGCGTGCCAGTGTTCAAAGATGTCCAATCAACGTTGCCGGGGAGAGGATTGCCGATAGTATAACCAAAACCGTCGTAGGAAATTGCGGCTGAGGCATTGATAGCCGTGAGGGTGGCTATTGCGCAGATCGTAAGGAGTATTTTTTTCATGTTTTTGTAAGGCTGAGTTTTACGTAGACCACACGTCTGAACCCTGTCCACCGGCAGAACGTAACGTTTACGCCATTTTTTGTTTTCAGGAAGATTCAGCACTTCCCATGCCATACCCTGTTTGCACGGATGATCCTGCGACCATTCACGCGCGATTCCTCGCCAGCATCGTGCGGATCGAAAAAATCGCAATCCCAAAAGCCAGCAACAGAGTGACTTGCGGCTCGGGCACCGGCGCAAAGTCGCTCAACACCACGCTGGTTCCGTCCTGCGTGAGCAGGAACGACCCGTCATCGAAGGCAACGCGGCCGCCGACCACATTCGCAAACAGCCCGCTGATGCCACCGTCGCTCGAAATAATCGTGAACTCGTCGCTCGCCGCCGGCACAAACCCATTCCCCAGCGATAGCGTGAGCTGGCCATCCAGCGTAAGCATCTGGCCAAGAACCGCCAGTTGATCGAACAGGTCGTCGGTGGTTCCCGTGATGTCGAAAAGCGAGAATGCCCCCGACCCGAGCGTCACCGGACCGCCCTGCATCGTGAGCGTCTCGGTGAGAAATCCATCCGCGGAGCCGCCCGGGGAGAGGAACCCGTTGATCGTGAGACCGGCTGACGGGGCAACGAATGTGCCGCCGCCCTGCACGACTTGCGTGGCGGAAAACGCATAGGCGCCCGCCAGACCGGAAAGATCAATGGTCGCGCCGCTGGTCACGCTGATCGTGGGCGAACTCGTGATGGCGCCGCTGCCGGCGAGTTTGAGAGTGCCCGCGCGCACGAATGTGGTGCCGCCGTAGGTATTGGCCGCGGTGAGCGTGAGCGTGCCGGCGCCGCCCTTGTTGATCACGCTACCGGCGAGGGTCATCGGTCCGGAGACGGTGAGATCGCCGACCACGGTCATGAGGGCCGCCTCGCCGCCGAAGGAGGTGCGCAGGTCCTTGAGTTCCATCGGCTGGGTGGCGTCAATGGTGACATTTCCTCCCACGCTGACGGCGTGGAGGATGGCATCGGTCCCCACCAACGGCACCTCGGATTTGAACGTGCCGCCGTTCAGGAAAAATTGCCCCGTCCCTGCCGAACCGCCGCCCAGCGAAGTCTTGCTCGTGATGATGAGACGCCCCGCATTCAACGTCACGCCGGAGGTGAACGCGCTGTTATCTCCCGACACGCGCGTGGTTCCCGCCCCGCCGAACACGATGCGCTGGCCGTTGACCATCGTAGCCGCCATCTCGAGGTCCACATCCCCGCTTCCGTTTCCAACATTGATCGAAAAGGTTGCGTTCGTGGAACTGATCCGACCGGTGATCGTCGCGGGAGTCGGGCTCTCGAGCACGGCCGAGTTGGCGCCCATGATCAACTGGCCGGCCGCGCCGCTGTCAATCGTGCCGCCGGAAAGGAAGAATCCCCCCACGGTTTCCTTGTGCCCCTGAAGGTCGAGCTTCGCTCCGGAATTCACCGTCACAGGCGCCGCGTTTGCCAGGCGTTCGTCGGCCAAAGTCTGAACCGTGCCGCCATCAATGGTCAGGCCGCCGGTGGCTTGAATATCCGAGGAGATGGCGAGCACGCCCGCGCCGGATTTGATAATGGAGCCGCCGCCTGTCACCGCGCCACCCTGGAGCGTGTAAGTCCCGGTGGTGTTCTCGACCTTGATCTTGCCCGGTGTGACGCCACCCGCGTCTATATTGACCACGCCCTGCTGGCCGTCGAGAAAGCGTGTGACATCACCTGTCGCGAAAACTGTGCTGTCCCCGGTCCAGTTCGCCGTCGTCGTGTCCCACGTGCCTCCCGCCGAGTTCCACACGAGAGTGCGGGTGGCCGCTGCCGCTGCGGAAAAACTCAGGTTATCAATCGCGATACCCGCGTCGTTGCCCGCATCGTTTGCATCCGTCCAGCGAATGGTCAGCGTCGTGCCGGGCTCCCAGAAGAAACCCGAAATCGTGGAAGAGACCGCGGTCTGGTTGACGGGCAGGTTGCCATTCACCTGATTGCTGCCGGTATGGACCGGGGTTACGAAATTCAATGCGGGCGCAGCACTAAAGCCGCCACCAGCCACATTCGCCGCACCCAGCGAGTAGGCGAACGTCAGCGTATTCGCCGTGGTGCTGCCGTCGCGCCATTCCTCACCGATGAAGGCGAGCGAAAACGAGGTCAGCGTCGAGGCGGTGTTATTCGTGAATGTCGCGCCGAAGCTGTAGATGTTGCTGCTGCTGGCGACGCTGCCCAGCGAGCGCTCGACATCGTCAATCGCGCCAAAGCTGTAAAGGCCGCCGTTCATTGAGCCGAACGAGTTGTTGGTCGCGCCATCGCTGATGAAGAACGCGGAGATCGGCGAGGTCGCCAATTGATAAAAACTCCACCCTTCCAGGCTGATTCCCATGGTGCTCGTGGGCACGTCATTCGGCCCGACGGACGTATAGGTCGGCGGCGTGCCGGTGTAGGGCAGCGTGTCGAAATTCTGTGTGTAAGTCGTGCCAGTAAACGAGATCGGCGTGACCGCATGGGCGACCGTGGATGCGGCGAGCAACGTAGCGCCGATAAGACATTTCCGATTCAGGAACCTTCCAATCATTCCGCGCTTTTCTTCGCGGTTGGCGCGTTCGGAACAAGTGGGAGATTGCGACGAGTTCGTGACTTGCAATGACGCCATGCCGTTCCCTGCAAGCACGATGCCTGCCAAGGCAATCGCCATTCGTCAGCTTAATGGAAAAGCCTCAAACCAATTCCGCAATCTGCACGGCATTCAGCGCCGCGCCTTTGAGGAGCTGATCGCCGCAGACCCAGAAATTCAGCCCGTTCTCGAGCGCGCAATCGAGTCGCAGCCTGCCGACCTCGCAATCGTCCTTGCCCGCCACATGCAGCGGCATCGGATATTCGTTCTGCGCCGGTACGTCCACGACGCGCACACCGGGAAACGCATCGATGGCCTGCCGCGCCTCCGCGACGTTCACCGGCTTCTCGAATTCCGCACTCACCGCGATGGAATGCGCCCGGTAAACCGGCACACGCACGCAGGTCACCGACGCCCGGAACATCGGCAGATGCATGATGCGGCGCCCCTCGCCCTGCATTTTCATCTCCTCCTTCGTGTAGCCATTGTCGAGAAACACATCCACCTGCGGAATCACGTTGAATGCGACCTGGTGCGCAAAAACCTTCGCCTGCGGCTTGCGCCCGGCCTCGATGTCGCTCACCTGCGCGCGCAACTCCTCGAGCGCCTGCGCACCCGCGCCGGAGACGGCCTGGTAGCTCGATGCAAAGACGCGCTTCACGCGGAATTTCTGGTGCAGTGGAAACAGTCCCATCAGCGTGATCGCGGTCGTGCAATTCGGGTTCGCGATGATGCCGCCGTGGTGCTTCACGTCCGCGCCGTTGATCTCGGGCACGACGAGCGGCACCGAGTCGTCCATGCGGAATGCCGAGGAATTATCAATTACCACGGCCCCCGCCTTCGCGGCAATCGGCGCGAATTCCTTGGAAATCCCGCCACCCGCGCTGAACAGCGCAATCTCCACGCCGGCAAACGAATCCGCGCCCAGCACCTGCACCGGCACGTCCTCGCCGCGGAATTTCAGCGTCCTGCCCGCCGAGCGTGGCGAAGCCAGCAGGGTGAGCTTCGACACGGGGAATTTGCGACGCTCGAGGACGTCGAGCATTTCGATTCCAACCGCGCCGGTTGCGCCGACGATTGCCACGTGATACTGCCTGCTCATAAATTAAGGAAAAGCCGGACACGATAATGCCAACTTCCGAACGGGGCCAACTCTCAATTTCGATCAGCGTATCCGCGCAACGGCTCGATCTGCTCGAAAACGGGCGCGTCATCGCGAGCTGGCCGGTCTCGACCTCGAAATTCGGCCTCGGCACCGAGCCCGGCAGCTTCCGCACACCCACCGGGCGGTTCGTGATCGCGGAAGCCATCGGCGGCGACGCCGCTCCGTGGACAGTCTTCAAATCGCGCGTCCCGACCGGCGAAATCGCCACTCCCGGCGGCGAGCATGACGGCGTGCTCACGCGCATCCTCTGGCTCGATGGACTCGATCCCGAAAACACGAACACCCGCGACCGCTACGTTTACATCCACGGCACGAACCAGGAATCGCTCATCGGCACCCCCGCCAGCCACGGCTGCGTGCGCATGCGAAACGCCGACGTCATCGAGCTCTTCGACCGCGTCGCGCCGGGCACGCCCGTGCAGGTCATCGCCTGATTCCGAGGGAGCATTGCGAATTTCATTGTGCGGCGCAGGCGTTGTGCCTAAATCGCAACAGACGCTACCAGCGCTGAAAGGAGGGGGAAAAACATCCATGAAATTTGTGAAAATCGCGGCTCTTGCCGCTTTCGCAGTTGCATCGCTCGGCTTGAGCGCTTGCACGACCACGAAGCCGGCGCCACCGCCGCCGACGATGGGCACGATGAAGTAAAACTCCTTCTTTAAAAGGATTTTAAGACCGGGATGGTTCGTCGAATCGTCCCGGTCTTTTTTTATGCCGAAGCCGGCTTCCAACGCACACTCACAAACGGACTGTCCGCCAGCGTAAACCGCCACGGCAGATGCATCGCCACGGAAATGCCAATGCGCTCGTCCGTCACCACACGCGGCCGGCCCGACCTCTCGCAAAATGCAAACTCCGGATCGCTGCACAGGTCCATGCCATGGTGCGCACCATGGATTCCAAACGCCTGCGTGAGCTTCCCCGGACCCGAGCAAAGCTTGCGAAGTGCATCCATTCCCCGCCGCCGCTGCATGGTCTCGATTCCCGCGGTCGGCTCGATCGCGCGAAACAACACGAACCCAGTCCGGCGACCTTTCACCAGCACGTTGAACAGCCAGTGCATGCCGTAATTGAGATATACGTAGGCCGTGCCCGGCGCATGACGCTCGACGAACGCCCGCGCGCTCGGCCGAAAAAATGTGTGCGCCGCCTCGTCGCCGACCGCGTCGTAGGCCTCGGTCTCGACCACGATGCCCACGCAACCATCCCACCGCAGCTCCGCACCGATCAAAGCCCGCGCGCAAACCAGCGGCGAACGCTCAAAAAACTCCCGTGAAATCATGTCGGATGATTAACCATGGTAAACTTCTCTCCCCCGCGTGAACCCACTACATCACGCGTTAAAGCCCGCTCGGATGGTCAACAAATGCCCACGGCAGCTTGAACTTCCGCCCGAGCTCCGCGCCGAGCGCCTTCACGCCAAACGTCTCCGTCGCATAGTGCCCCGCGTAGATCAAATTCACGCCGAGCTCCTCCGCCGCCGCAAACGTCCAGTGCGAGCCCTCGCCGGTCAAAAACGTATCCACGCCCGCAGCCGCAGCCTTCGCAATCTCACCGCCCGCGCCGCCCGTCACGATACCGAGTTTCCTCACGCGCTCCGGCCCTCCCGGCGCGACATGCACCGGCGCCTCGACCGCCCCCTCGATGCGTTGGATCAACGCGTCCAGCGTCCATGCCACCTCCGCACGCACGCCGATCTCGAGAAACGGCTTCGTCTTCCTGATCCCGATCGCCTTCGCAAGCAGCACGTTGTTGCCAAGCCGCGGATGAAGATCGAGCGGCAGGTGCGAGCTGTAAATCGCGAGCCCCGCATCCATCGCCTTTTTCAATTTGCGATACGCCGCGCCCTCGATCCGCTGCGCGCCGTGCCAGAACATCCCGTGATGCACGATCAGCAAATCCGCGCCCGCCTCGCAGGCCGCATCAATCACCGCCTCGCAGGCATCCACCGCACAAGCCACGCGCGTCACCGCACCGGCATTCTCGAGCTGCAGCCCGTTGTGCGCATTCGGATAATCCTTCACCTCCGCCGTGCGCAACTCCCCATCCAGAAAAGCAACAATCTCAGACAGCTTCATAAAACCATGGAGAGCATGGAGGACAGGGAGGTTTTAAGAAATTCCGAAGTTTTCGATTTCTCCATGCGCTCCATGTCCTCCATGGTTCCCCCTCCCGTTAATCCTGTAAATCCTGTCAAAGTCCTTTAGCTTCTCCCAACTATGCTCAAAGCCGGAATCGTGGGCCTGCCGAATGTCGGCAAATCCACTCTCTTCAACGCCCTCACCCGCACCCGCAAAGCCGCCGCGGCCAATTTCCCGTTCTGCACCATCGAGCCGAATGTCGGCATCGTGAACGTCCCCGACGCGCGCCTCGACGAACTCGCGAAGCTCTCGAAGTCCGAAAAAACGATCTACGCCGCATTCGAGTTCGTGGACATCGCCGGCCTCGTGCGCGGCGCGAGCGAGGGCGAGGGCCTCGGCAACCAGTTCCTCAGCCACATTCGCGAAGTGGACGCCGTCGTGCAGGTCGTGCGTTGTTTCGAGGACGAGGACATCCACCACGTCTCCGGCTCCGTGGATCCCGTGCGCGACATTGAAGTCATCAATACCGAGCTCATTCTCGCCGACATGGCCGCGCTCAAAAAACGCGCCGAGCGCCTCCAGAAAAACGTCCGCATGGGCGACAAGGCCGCAAAAGCCGAGATCGCCCTCGTCGAAAAACTCCTCCCCCATCTCGACGCCGGTAAGCCCGCGCTCACGATCGAACTTTCCGACGAAGAGCAAAAACTCCTGCGCGAATTTTTCCTGCTCAGCGCAAAGCCCACGCTCTTCGCCTGCAACGTCCGCGAGGAGGATCTCGCGAATCTCACCGGCGACTCCCCGGCCGCGCAACACGTCGCCGCCGTCAAAAAATATGCCGCCGAGCACCTCGGCAGCGAGGCCGTCGTCATCAGCGCGCAGATCGAAAGCGAACTCGCCGAACTCCCGCCCGACGAGGCGAAGGAATTTCTCGCAGGGCTCGGCGTGGACGACTCCGGCGTCGGCCTGCTCATTCGCGCCGCCTACCATCTGCTCGGCCTGCGCACGTATTTCACGACCGGACCGAAGGAAACCCGCGCATGGACCATCCACACCGGCGATAAGGCGCCAGCCGCGGCGGGCGTGATCCACAGCGACTTCGAGCGCGGCTTCATCGCGGCGGAAACGGTCGCGTTCGACGAGCTCATGAAGTTCGGCTCGCAGGCCAAGGCCCGCGAATCCGGCCGCCTGCGCATCGAAGGCAAGGAATACGTGGTCGCCGACGGCGACGTCATGGAATTCCGCTTCAACGTGTGAAGACTCACCATGGAGAGCATGGAGAACATGGTGGAAGAAAAGGGAGTTCAACGCTCCCCGCTCGTTGACTCCATACTTCAGGCAGCGATCGAAGTTCACCGCACCCTCGGCCCTGGATTGCTCGAATCCGCCTACGAGCAATGTCTGGCCCGGGAGTTTGCTTTGCGCGCCATTGCGTTCCGGCTTCAAGTTCCACTCCCCGTTGAATACAAGGGCGTTCACATCGATTGCGGTTACCGAATCGACATGGTCGTCGCCGATGAAGTTCTCGTTGAACTGAAAAGCGTGGATCAGCTCTCCCCGGTTCATCAGGCGCAAATTCTGACCTATCTCAAACTCAGCGGCCTTCGTCGCAGCTTGTTGATTAATTTCAACGCACGACTCCTCAAAAACGGCATTCGAAGTTTCCTACTCGACTAGCTCCATGCCCTCCATGTTCTCCATGGTTTTTTCTTTCGCATGATCCAGCTGTCGAACCTCGTCGCGCAACTGGTCGTCCGGCGCCCATGGGCATTGATCGCAGCAGCCTTACTGATCGTCGGGACCTGCACGTGGATTTTGTTTTCCCGCCAGTCGTTCGACACCGACATTTTGAATCTCCTGCCTGCCGACAGATCGGCGGTGAAAGGCCTCAAGATTGCCAACGAACGCTTCACGCAGGCGCGCGAACTCACCTTCGTCATCAAGGGCGCGGATCCTGATTCCGTCGAGGATTTCCAGGCGTTCTTCGCCGACGCCCTCCGCAAGCAACCCTGGGTCGTGCGGCTGCTCGATGGTCCGCCGATGGAAACCGCCCAGGGCCGCGCGGACCTCGGCAAATTGCTCGTCCCGCTCCTGCGCAATCTCCCGCCGGACCAATTTCAGTCCGCACTCAATCTCCTCGATCCCGCCGCGATCCGCGACCGCATTTCACGCCTCCGCCACCAGCTCGACGCCGGCTCGCCCGCCGCCCGGCTCGAGTTGGAAAACGACCCGCTCGGCCTGCTCGCCGCCGCCGCAAAGCCGCTCTGGCAATCCTCCGCGCTCAACGACTCGTTCGACATCGTCTCGCCCGACGGAAAAATGCGCCTTCTTCCCGTCGTCACAAATCAGCCCACGCTCGACGCCGACGATTGCGCCGCGCTGATGAAAACCGTCCACGCGTTCATGGAAAAAACGCGGCGCGACTACGGCGCAAACGCCCCCGGGCTCGAGGTCACCGGGCGCAGCGCCTACGTGGAGGAAATCGCGTCCAGCATGCAGCGCGACATCATCCTCACCTCGCTCGTCTCGCTGCTCACCGTCACCGCGCTTTTCTGGTTCTCGTTCCGCCGCCTGCTGCCGCTGCTCGGCGTCGCGCTGCTCCTCGCCGGGAGCGCCTTCGTCTCGCTCGCGCTCGGCAGCCTCATCTTCCATCAGCTCAATGTCGTCGCCATCGGCTTTTGCTCGATCCTCTTCGGCCTCGGCGACGACTTCGGCCTGCTGCTCTACGAAAACTACCGCCACAACCGCCACGGCGGCGCAGCCCACGAACCCGCCATCGCAGCAGCCATTTGCTCGATGCTGCCGGGCATCGCGTGGGTCACCCTCACCACAGCCATCGGCTTCCTCGCCCTTACGCTGAGCGGCTCCGCGGGCTTCGCGCAACTTGGCGCCATGGTCGCCATCGGCGTCGCCGTCTGCGCGGCATGCGTCACGGCATTCCTTTTTCTATTCGTCCGGAATCACGCGCACGACGCATCGCAACCACGCTCCGTCGCATTTCGCGGCGACACAACGCTCCGCATCGCACTGCCAGTCTTCATCGCGCTCGCAGTCTTCGCATTGCTGCCTGTGCGCGCGCTTCATTTCGACACATCGCCGCATTCGCTGGAACCTCGCGACACTCCCGCCGCGAAGGCGCTGAGCGACTTGATGGCCGGCCTGCCCGACTCCTTCGAGCCATCACTCGTCATCCTCGAAACCCGCGACCCGGCCGTCACCGCAAAGCTCGACACACATCTCCAGACGCTCGTCAAACGCGGCTTGCTCGACGAATTCGCCTCGCCCACCCCGCTGCTGCTTTCGCCGGAAAACGCACGCACGAATCACGCGGACACCGCCGGCGCAGCCGCAGCATTTCGCGATGCGCTCGTAACGAACGGATTCAACCCGGATGCCTTTCGCAGCACGTTCGAATCCGTGAAAGCCCTCTCCACACCGGCTTCCGCGAGCGACTGGAGCAAGGTCCTGCCCGCTGCCTCGCCGTGGTGGTTCGTCATTGATCGCATGATCGCGCCCGACAATTCGGCAGTGACCGCCTACCTCAAGCCCTCCGCCGCATACCGCAACGCCGCCTCCGCGCCCGTCCTCGAAAAAGCCGTGCTCGAATCCGGGCTTCCCGTCTTCGTGACCGGCTGGACGCAAACGCTCGGCACCCTCGTCCCGTGGGCAAAGCAGGAATTGCTCGTCTTCGGCAGCGGCGTGGCAGGCGTCATCCTGCTCGTGCTGGCCTTCGTCTATCGCGACTGGCGCGACTGGCTCGCGCACACGCTCGGCCTTGCGCTGGCCATTGGCGCCACGGTCGCGACGCTCAAGCTCACCGGCGCTCGAATCAATCTCCTCAACGTCCTCGCCTTCCCGCTCACGCTTGCCGTCGGCGTGGACTACGGCATGCACCTCGTGCTCGCCGTGCGCGACGGCCACATCGCCACCGTGCTCAAGCCCGTCCTCATCAGCGGACTCACCACGGTCACCGGATTCGCATCGCTCATGCTCGCAAAAAATCCCTCGCTCAGCGGCCTCGGCACCGTCTGCGCGCTCGGCGTCGGCTGGAGCCTCGTCGCCGCGCTCACGATCGTCCTGCCGCTCACCGCCACGCTGCACCGCTTGCGGGACAATGCCTCCCGCGATAAAGTCACGACGTGAAAACTCTCCTCGCCGTTCTCTTTCTCGCGGCCTCACTCGTCGCCGCACGCGCCGACGACCTCACGCTCGCCGTCCAGACCAAACTCACCGGCCTGGGCTATTACGATGGCAGCCTCGACGGTGCGTGGGGCAGCCAGACTTCCGCCGCCGTGCGCCGTTTCCAGGTCGCGCGCAAAATTCGCGTCACGGGCGATTTGAATCCCGCCACGCTGAACGCACTCGGCATCAAGCAGGAACCCGCGAAGCCGCAGAAAACCAAGGCCGCCCCGCAAATGTCCCGCGGACAGGCGCTGGCGGATATTTTCGTCGGCGGCCCGTATCTCACCGCGCAGCCCGCGTTCCAGGTGCAGGTCGTGCAGTCGGCGCAGAAAAATTTGAAACTCCTCGGTTTCTACGCCGGCCCCGTGGACGGGCAGCCCACCCCGGCCCTCAAGGACTCGCTCCGCGCCTACCAGAAAAGCAACCGCTTCAAAGCCACCGGCCGCCTCGACAAAACCACGCTCCAGGCCCTGAACCTGCTGACGCTCCCGCCGGAAAACTAAACAGCGCGCAGTTACTCGACCTCTTTCTTCCACCACTTCGGAATAACGTTCGGCCGCCATTCCGCCATTTTCTGCAGCGCGTCGGCGGGCGTGGCCGCCATGAGAACGATGTCGCGATGCTCGGGGCGGATGAACTCCTCCGCCGTCGCGTGGTCGAAGATTCCGACCAACGGGCTGTAAAAGCCGTCCACATCGAGCAGTGCGCAGGGCTTGGCTTGAAGCGCAAGCTGGGTCCACGTCAGCACCTCGCAAAATTCCTCCAGCGTGCCGAAGCCGCCCGGCAGGGCGAGAAAGCCATCGGCCAGTTCCGCCATTCGCGCCTTCCGGGCATGCATCGTCGGCACGACTTCCAGCGAGGTGAGACCCGCATGGGCGATCTCCGCGTCGCGAAGATGCTCGGGAATCACGCCAACGACTTCGCCGCCTTCCGCC
>JBOHXO010000344.1:0-3057 GCA_050737475.1 Chthoniobacterales bacterium | reverse complement strand
TCCTTGAGCTGAAGAATTTCGCCGCGCACATCCACGGTGATTTTTTTCGAAAGGTCACCGTTCGCGACCGCGATGGTGACGTCGGCGATGTTGCGCACCTGCGCGGTGAGATTGCCGGCCATCTGGTTGACGCTTTCCGTCAAATCCTTCCACACGCCGGAGGTGCCTTTCACCTGCGCCTGGCCGCCGAGTTTGCCCTCGGTGCCGACCTCGCGAGCCACGCGCGTGACCTCGGACGTGAAGACCGTGAGCTGATCAATCATGCGATTGACCAATTTCGCGGAGTGCAAAAATTCGCCTTCGAGCGCGCGACCGTCCACCTCGAGCGTCATGGACTGGCCAAGGTCGCCCTTCGCGACGGCGCCGATCGTGCGAGTGACCTCGGTCGTCGGCCGCACGAGGTCATCCATGAGCGTGTTCAACGCCTGCATTTCGTCCGCCCACCCGCCCACAAGGCCTGTGGAGGACATGCGCTGACGCAACCGGCCTTCCTTGCCGACAAGGTGACAAACGCGAGCCGCCTCCTTCGTGCGACGCTCGCTCATCACGAGCACGTCGTTGAAAACATCGGCGATCTTGCCGTAGATGCCGCCGCCGCCGGAGGGAAGCCGGGTGGAAAAATCACCGCTACGAAATGCCAGCAAAGCCTGCAGCAGTTCGAGAGCCTGTGATTCCTCGCCGCTTCCATTTTGCGTGGAATGCCGTCGTTGCGGCTTGCGTCGAGTTTCAGCCTCAGGTGGGGGGAGCGTCGCCGATTTTGCCATTGTTGCAGAGGCTTTCTCCGACGCTGCACCGCGTCATTATCCGCTGCGAGAATTAACGTCTCAGGCCCCTGCCTGATTGGAGGGTCAGGGGAATGTTCGATACTGCGCAGAGAACCCACGCAGCGAAACGCTTTCGCGCGATTTTCGAACATGGACCCGATTGAAATCCTCCTCGCCTCAGTGATGTCTTTCGCCGGCATTGCAATCACCTCATTCACCGTCGTCGCGAGCATGCGGCAATGTGCGCGCGACGACCGCGACCGCGAGTTGTTTCACGCCTATATCAACGATCCGCACGGTATCGAGGCGTGGCTGGCAAACGGCGCAATCGAACTTCTGGAGCAAAGCCTGCCATCGCTTGCTGAGGAATCCGCCCCCGCGGAAAGCGACCGCCTGGATATCCTCTTCGCGAACGGGTTTCTCACACCAACCCGTCTCGCTTCCATGTAACCGGCGGATTTTCCAAAAAAAATCACGTCCCGGCGGCCTCTGGTTCAAGGCCGTCTTCCCCTTTACACCGCTGAAAAACGGTGGGAAAATGCGTGCGTCTTCACGGCTGTTTCATGACAGACAAAACATTGGTTGGAATCGGAGCCGCGGCGGTCGTTACGCCGCTTGCGGCCTTGTTGTATTTTGGCGGATTCGGGAGCGGCGCCTCCAAACCGGCTGAGACTCCAAAAACTCCGGTCGCAGCCAGCGCAGTGCCGGCATCGAAGCCCTCCGTATCGGTTGCCACGCCGACGCTCCAGGCTGCTCCGCCCCCCAAGGTGGTCAATCAACCCGTCACCCCCGCCTTGCTGGAAACCCTTGCGCAGAGCGTGCAGCTCAACAGCAACGAAAGTGAAGCGAGCGGCAACAAAAAGAAGCTCTGGGCGAAGGCGCTGCCGGTCGCGGAGGCTTTGGCGGCGCACTCGGACGCCGATTGCGAGGAGCACAACTGGCTGGTGCGATTCGTCGAATGCGGCCAGCAGGCGCTTGCGGATTCGCCGGATTATTACAGTTCGGCCAATTCGCTGGCGACGATGCCGCGGGATCAGCAGGAAGCCCAGACCGGCCAGCCGTCGAATTAGCAGGGAGGCAGGACATTCCGCGCCGCGGGATGCGGTGTTAATTTTGGGAACCCGACGGCGCGGGTTCCCCTACCTCCTCAATCGTCGTCCCGCGAGACTTTGGCGACAGGGGTCGCGGCTGTTTCGAGTTTGTTGCGCAGCGGGACGAGTTTTCTCATCCATTCCGGCTGATCGGAGGACATGGAAATGGCGTATTCGACGGACTCGCGGTCGCCGAGTTTGATGAGCGAATTGACGTAGGCCTCGAGCGTGACGGGGCTCCACGGGGAGATGCCGCGGAGGGCGGCCTCGGTGAAATACCAGCGGCCGAACGCGTCCCACGCGCCGTTCGATTTCGAATCGAGCAAGGCCTGGCGCAGCGCGGTGATTTTATCGAGCTCCGCGTGATGGGCGGAATTGTAGGGGACGTCCGACGACGCAAATTCGGCGAGGTCCGCGAGCCAGGCGGGAGTCGGGCCCGGCGGCGAGAGATCAATCGCGTGCGCGCCGCCGCTGGAATCGGTGAAGAGGAGCGAGCGTCCGTCGGGGCTGAAGGTCGCGGTGGTGATGTTGCCGCCGGTGTTGATTGGAAAAATCGCCGGCTCGCCGAGCGTGGAATCCCAGACGCGGACGATGCCGTCCGTGGACGTCGTGGCGAGACGCGTGCCATCCGGACTGAAAGTGACGCGCCCGACATCCCGGCCATGCTCGAGCGGCGGGGTGACGGGATCGCCGGTCCGCACATCCCAGACGCGGGCGGTGTGATCGGACGAGCCACTGGCGACGCGGTCGCCGGCGGAGTTGAAATCCACGGAGAAAACCCAGTTGCCATGCCGGAGTCGCGGACTCATCGGCTCACCGGTCGCGGCGTCCCAGATCCGCGCGGTGCCATCGGCGCAGGCGGTGACGATGCGGGTGCCGGCCGGGTTGTATTTGAGCGCGAAGACGCGGCCTTCGTGGCGAAGAACGATGTTTTTGGACGCGCCCGTTTTGGCGTCGTAGATCTCGGCCCTGTCGTCTCCGCGCGCGACGGCGAACGTGGAATTTTCCGGATTGAAAGCGATCGCGAAAACGTTGGCGCGCTTGGCGAATGGCGGGAATGCCGGTTTGCCGGTGCGGGCGTTCCAGACGTAGCCGAAATTTTCCGTGCCGCCCGCGAGGAGTTTGCCGTCGGGGCTGAAGCGCACGAATTTCACATCCTCCGGATCCTGCGCGGTCTTGCTCACGAGCT
The DNA here is from genome assembly GCA_050737475.1 of Chthoniobacterales bacterium. Taxonomy (GTDB): domain Bacteria; phylum Verrucomicrobiota; class Verrucomicrobiia; order Chthoniobacterales; family JAATET01; genus JAATET01. The sequence goes on along the minus strand of JBOHXO010000344.1, from coordinate 13 downwards.
TGCCGGTGGAGAC
>JBOHXO010000343.1:0-3072 GCA_050737475.1 Chthoniobacterales bacterium | reverse complement strand
CTACGAGGCAATCGTGGAAACCTACATTCCGTTGCTGCGCGTGCTGCGTCAGCTTGCGGCGGAAAAAGTGCCGGCACGGCTCGCCTTCACGCTCACCCCGTCGCTCTGCGAAATGCTGCGCGATCCGCTGCTGCAAGCCCGCGCGGAACGTTACCTCGCGCGCGGCGTGGAGCTGGCGCGTTCCGAAATCGAACGCACCACCGGCGACGCCGCGCTCAATGAACTTGCGCGTTTTTATCTGCGGCGCTTCACCGAGGCGCAGTTGTTTTACACGCGTGATCTGAACCGCGACATCGTCGGCGCCTTTGCGCAACTCCAGGCCGACGGCATGATCGAGATCATCACCTGCGCGGCGACGCACGGCTTCCTGCCGCTCATGGACGGCTATCCCGAGGCGATGCGCGCGCAGATTCTCATCGGCCGCGATTCGTATGTGGAATGCTTCGGGCGCGAGCCCTCGGGCATCTGGCTGCCAGAATGCGCGTATGTGGCGCCGGTGGGCCGCATCCTGCAGGAAGCGAACATCCGGTGGTTCGTGGTGGATGCGCACGGCATCATGTTCGGCCAGCCGAAGCCGCGGTTCGCGATTTACTCGCCCTACTACACGCCCGCGGGCCCGGCTGTTTTCGGACGCGACCGCGACTCGAGCCGGCAGGTCTGGAGCCAGCGCGAGGGTTATCCCGGCGATCCGGCGTATCGCGATTTTTACCGCGACATCGGGCAGGACCTGCCGCTGGATTATCTCTCGCGATTCATGCCGACGGAGCATCGCAGTTTTACCGGCATCAAATACCATCGCATCACCGGCGCCGGCGCGGACAAGCAGCTCTACAATCTCTCGTGGGCCGCCGCCGCGGCCGATGCGCATGCGGGCCACTTTCTCGACAGTCGCGTGAAACAGCTCGAGCATTTGCGCGGCGTGCTGCCGGTCGAGCCGATCGTGTTGAGCCCGTTCGACGCGGAGTTGTTCGGGCATTGGTGGTTCGAGGGGCCGGAGTTTTTGAATTTCTTTTTGCGCAAGGCGGCGTTCGACCAAAAGGCCTTCCGCCTCTCGACACCGAGCGACTATTTGAAGCGCAATCCCACGCAGCAGCTCCTCGCGCCCGCGCCGTCGAGCTGGGGCAACAAGGGCTACTGGGAGGTCTGGCTCGACCAGTGCAACGCGTGGATTTATCCGCACCTGCATGCCGCGGCGCGACGCATGACGGAATGCGCGCGGCTCTTCGCATCGAACCCGACGCCCGATGTCGAGCGCGCGCTGCGACAGATGGCACGCGAACTTCTACTCGCGCAATCGAGCGACTGGGCGTTCCTCATGAAAACAGGCACGGCTCGCGAATACGCCACGCAGCGCACGAAGGACCACCTGCTCCGCTTCACGCGGCTCTATGAAAATCTCGTCGCCGGCGTGCAGGACGACGCGTTTGTGGAATTCTGCGAATCGCGCGACAGTATTTTTCCAAACGTCCAATGGCGCTACTACGCATAAGCCGGCTCGCGGTCGTCGTGCTCGCCGCCACGCTCGCCGCGGCTGTCGCTCAGGACGAGGACATCGCACCGGAAAAAGCATCATCGCCGCCGGTCGCGCTGATTTTCACGCCGCCGCCGGATCTCGACGGACGCATCGTGCTCGGAATTTTCGACGCCGCGGGCAAGCTGCGGCGCACGCTCGCATTCGAGCAGGGCTCGCCGGATTTGAAAATTGATACGAACGGCTACATCGCGCAGTGGGATGGCTGCGACTCCGCGGGCAAGCCGTGCGCCGCGGGCCGCTACTCCGCGCGCGGATTCGTCGTCAGCGAGGATGTGTCGGTCGAGGGCATGGAATTCGATTTCAACGACTGGATGGCCGAGGACCGGATTCCCGCGCTCGGCGTGGAACTGCGGCAATGGCCGGATGGCATTGGCGTGGAATTGAAAACGGCGACCGGCTCCGTTTTTCGTCGCATCGAGGCGGACGGCAGACTTGTCGAAACACTGCCGCCTGCGAGTCCTGAAAATATCGCCGGTGCGCCGGCTGGCGCCGCACCGGGCAGCGATGGGACCACGTGGATGATCCTGAGCCTCGAGGGGAACCACGCGGTTTTTCAATTGGACAAGGACAATGTCGCCCTGCGCGAACTTCGCGTGCCCGCGGACGAGCCGCAGCCGGTCGCGGTGCTCGCCGCGCCGACCGGGGATGCGATCCTGCTCAAGGAAAGCGGCGCGGACGACTTGGTGCGCGTGCGGATGTTGCGGCGCGGAAAAAGCGGCGCGGAAAAGGACGGGCGTGTCGTGGCGGATTGGGAGGTGGTTTTCGAGCGGACGCTGCAGCCGTGCGCGAAGTTTGGTCTCGTGGGCGGGGAGCTCGTGGCGGATGCCGGCGTCGCGCCGCAGTCCGACTCGATCGAATTCCCGCTCGTGGCAAATTCACTCAGCCCGATGCGGCAGCAATTGCGGCTTGTAGCCGTCGCGACGAAGCCGGGCAGCGCATTGACGACGTCGGACGGGCTCGAATTGATCGAGGTTTCCGCCGCCGATGGCTGGAATCGTTTCGCGCTGACCGGCGACGGACACAATGCCGCGCTTTACCAGGGTGACGGTGTCGTGGTGGAGGAATTTGCCATCCGCAATCTCGATCACATCGCGAAATTCGACGCGGGCTCGTTCCTTCTTGCCGCACCCGCGACACAATGAGCGCGTGCTTGCGCCCGGCATTGTGCTATCGAAATCTGTTCACGTGACGATGAAACGGTCATTTCTATTCGCAATGCTGGCATGCGCGCTCGTTTGCGCGGTTCGTGCCGGCGAGGAAATTCGTGTGCCGTTCAACTTCCGCTGGGGCGATTCCGCGGAGCTCGTGGAGGATACGATCGTGCGTGCAAAGGCCCACGTGGCCGACCGCCAGACGGTGAACGGAAAAAAGGTGCTCGTCGTCGAGGGCCATCCCGACCCGCGATTGAAGTGCTCGAAGTTCACCTTCGACAACGACGCGCTCATTGACGTCGAGCTGCAATACAGCGATCCGTCGTGGGACTCCGAAAAGTTCAGCACGATCTTCGACCAGACGCGCGCAACCTGGATCGCAAATAC
>JBOHXO010000342.1:0-1512 GCA_050737475.1 Chthoniobacterales bacterium | reverse complement strand
CCCTTGCCCGATACGTCGCCGATGGCGAAATAAATTTCGTAGGGGCTGCGCGGCAGCACGAAGAAAAAATCGCCGCCCACTTCGGTCGCCGCCTTGTTGTAACTGGCGAAAATCGCTCCGGGCACCTCCGCAGGCACGGCGCGGGCGAGCAGCTCGTTCTGGATCTCCGCGGCGATCGTTACGTCACGTTCGACGCGCTCCTGCTCGCGCATTCGCTCGATGGCCCGCAGCTTCTCGATGGCCGTGGCGATGAGGTTGGAATACGCCTCGAAGCCCTCGAGGTCGTCGCCGTCGAACGCCTCCTTGCCGCGCGGATTCAATACCTGCAGCACGCCGATGATCTCGCCGTTCCAGTTCAGCGGCGCGCAAAGAATTGAGCGCGTGCGGAAGCCGGTCGCCTTGTCCGCGCCGGCAAAAAATCGCGGGTCCGCATACGCATCGGGAATGAGCTGGCTCTGGCCGTGCTCGAAGACCCATCCCGCGATGCCCTGTCCGGATTCGACGCGGATTTTCGGCTGCGAAAACTCGCCTTCCGTCATCGATGCGATCACCAGGTCGAGGTGGTCGCCGGATTCGCCGCGCAGGAAAAGCGAGGCCGCCTCCGCCTGCACCACGCGACGCGCCACTTCGAGAACCGCGCGCAGCAGCTCCTCGAAATCCGTGATCGAATTGATGAGTCCGCTCACCTCGACCAGCCCTCGATAAATTCCGAGGGACTTGCGCAGGGAGGCGATCTCGTCGGACATCCCTTCCAAACTCACAGCGTTTGCGCTCGAAATCGAGCCGGAAAATTCGCTGGAATTCCCGCCGCGCTGCGCCACAGTTTCCCGTGTTGAAGACGCTCGCATATATTTCCGCTGCCATTCTGCTTGGTGCCGCGCAAGCCCGGGCCTCCACCGCCTACGAGGCGCTCGGCGTGCTCAAGAAGGCGCGCGGCGAGGAAATTCTCAAGCAACTCGTCGAGGTGCGTGGCGAAACCGGCGAGCCCCAGCCGCAGAGCTGGACGATCCTCATGGCCGACCCGACCGCGCGCGGCGGCATTCGCGAGTTCGTCGTGACGGATGGCGAAATTGCCTCGGAGCGCACGCCCGTCCGCGGATACACGGTCGGCACCGGTGCGTTTCCCGTGATCAATTTCGGCCGTCTCAACGTGGATTCCAACGAAGTATTCAAGGTCGCCAACAAACAATCCGTCGAGGCGAAGGTCGGCTTTCACAGCGTGGACTACACGCTCCGCACGAACGACGCCGACGGCTCACCGATGTGGGTGCTGCATCTTTTCGATTACATGGGCGCGCCGGTTGGAACGCTCAGCGTTTCCGCGGAAAATGGCGCGACGATCGCGGCGCTGCGAATTGATCCGGACGCCCGCCAGAAACCTGTCGCGCAGGTCCCGCCCAGGCCGACGCCGAAGCCCAAGGTGAAGACCGGAACGGTCGTTGCCGCCGCGCCGTCGCCCACGCCTGTTTTCAAGGGAGGCGTTTTTGGATTCGTCGAACGCACCTCGAAAAA
>JBOHXO010000341.1:0-1527 GCA_050737475.1 Chthoniobacterales bacterium | reverse complement strand
CTCCAGGCCTTCCGAGGCCCGGGCATCCGTCCGCGCCATGATGAGAAAAGCGCTGTCGCGCTGAGCGCCAACCGCCGCACGAATTTTTTCGACCATCGCCTCCGTCGTCACGAGCGATTTGTTGTCGAGATGCCCGCATCGCTTGGGATTCACCTGGTCCTCGAGATGACAGCCGCAAAGCCCCGCGTCTTCGAGCGTCTGGATCGTGCGCGCGACATTCAGCGGCTCGCCGAATCCGGTGTCCGCATCAATGAGTGCGGGCAAATTTGTCGCATGGGCAATCGCACCGCCGCGCCCCGCAACCTCGGACAACGTCGTGAGCCCGACATCCGGGAAACCCAGATCAGCCGACAACGCCGCGCCGGAAATATAAACACCATCGAAGCCCTGCCGCTCGATCGCCATTGCCACGAGCGGCGAAAACGCGCCGGGAAGGCGCTGCAGTTTTCCCGACTTCAGCGCTGCGCGAAACCTCGCGCGCTTTTCCGAAACGGAACTGACTGCCTGAAGCATGGCTAGAAGATGCCCCTTCGGTCGCGTTCGGAACAAGCGAGTTTATCCGCGGGCAGCGCGACGTTCATCTCGCAGACTTCCGCGGCGGTCAGTTCCGGCAGGCGTTGGACCAGTTCCAGAAATCGTTTCGACTCCTCCGCGGAAATCGAATCCTCCGTCAGCGTCTCGAACTTGCGGATGTAATCGGCGCGCCCGAACGGCTTCGCACCGAGCGGATGGGCGTTGGCAACGGCAATCTCGTCGGAGATTTTTTTGCCGTCGTTGAACGTGATTTCCACGCGACCGCCAAACGCCTTTTCGTTCGGATCGTGCGAGTGGTAACGCCGTGTCCACTCCGCATCCTCCTCGGTGCGGATTTTGTGCCAGAGCGCCACGACCTCCGGATCGCGCGCGACTTCCGGCGCGTAGCTTTTGACGTGGTGCCAGAAGCCCGTCTGCAACGCCGCCGCAAAGATGAACATGATGCTGTGGTCGAGCGTTTCGCGCGTGGCGTTCGGATCCATTTTCTCCGGATCGCCCGCGCCGGTTCCGATCACGAAATGCGTGTGGTGACTGGTGTAAATGACGACGTCGCGGATTGTTTTCAGGTCGCCGATTTTTTCGCGCAGGCGGAACGCGAGATCAATCCACGCCTGTGCCTGATATTCCGCCGAATGCTCCTTCGTATAGGAATCGAGAATGGCGCGGCACGGTTCGCCCGGCGATGGGAGCGGCACTTCGTATTCGTCGTTCTTCCCGCCAAGCATCCACGCAATCACGCTGTCCTCGCCCTCGTAAATCGGCGACGGACTTTTTTCGCCACGCATCGCGCGATCCACGGCCTCGATGGCAAGTTTGCCCGCGTGAGCCGGTGCGTAGGCCTTCCAGCTGGAAATCTCGCCCTTGCGCGACTGGCGCGTGGAAAAGCCCACATGCACCGCCTGCTGCACCGCCTGGTAAATCGTGTCGGCGTCGAGCCCGAGCATCGCGCCGATGCCGGCCGCGGCCGACGGGCAGAGATGCGCAATGTGGTCC
>JBOHXO010000340.1:0-3455 GCA_050737475.1 Chthoniobacterales bacterium | reverse complement strand
GTCCATGATGTTCTGCCGCGGCTTGTTGCCCGCAGATTCACGCGACGAGCGCGGAAGGAAGCACAGGTGCAGGCAGCGGAAGTCCGATGCGTCCCATGAGGATTGCTCGTGGAGATTCAATCGCAGTTCCTCGTGAAAGCCCGCGCGAAAGCGAGGCCGCCCGCCATGCAAGCGCTCGACGATCCTCCCGCTCCATTCCTCGATCGCTGCGAAATTGTAGAGCTTCGTCATGCTGCGACAGGGCGGGGCGAGGTGGCCATCCGCCGTTTTTTCGTCAAGGCGCTTCACGTTCAAAACATTTCCAAAAAGCACCCACCAGCGGTCGAACTCACCGGTTTCCATTCGCTTTCGCAATCTGGCAAGTGCGCCTCGATCGTAAATTTCATCGCCATCAACGCCGAAGATCCATGTGGGCGTGCCCGCGTAGGACTGGATCATCGCATGCGATTCCCCTGAATCCCGGCAGCGACGGACCTTGAGCTTGCCGGTGTATTCGCGGGTGAGGCGGCCGAGGATGACCGGCGTCTCGTCCTGCGATTCATGATCACACACGAGAAACTCGTCACAGAAATCAATCGCGCTGCGGATTGCCCATTCGACAAAGCGATCCTCGTTGCGAACAAGCATGACGCCGACGACTTTCACTCAAAGGACATGCTTTCAAGCACCTCGATCCAATCGTCGCGGCGTCCCACGGCAAAAAGGAAAAGTGCATTGGGATTGATCCTGCCTTTTCGCATCAGCCCACTCCAGATGAGCGGATAGGGACCGTGATAGTAATGGTGAACCCCAAGGATGCGTTCATCGAGCGCCGTGCGCGCACGGTCGCCGCCAATCATGCGGACTGCGTAACGATAAAGATCGGTCGAGTATTTCAGCCAGTCGAACTTCGTGGGAAATTTTTTTGCCGCCTTCGAACGTCCTTCGATGCGGTAGCTCAAAGTGGTGAGCTCATCGGGAAGTCCCGAATCCGACGCTCCGCCCTTGCGTTCGAATGCCCATGGCGTGTGCTCGCTCTCAGGCAAGGTGGTTATCAAATAATCGAGAATCCGCCGCAAGGCATCGAGGCGCCAGAGCGCAGGGTGCAGCGGAAACTTCCAAAGATTCTTTTTCTGGCAATGGTCGAGTTCCCAATCCCGCCAGTGAACAGCTCCCCCCATCGGCTCGCGCCCCTGCCCCCAGCCGGAGAGCGCAATGCTCACCGCCCCGAGTTCCCGCATCATCGCCGGGAGCGTTTCGTTCAAATGTGTCGCATGGCACGTTCCAAGCGGCGGATGATCGTCGAGAATGACGTAGGCCTGCGTGAATCCCTCCGCCATCAAATCGTCGCAGGCGGAGCGCGTGATTTTCATCCAGTTTCGCGGATCGTCGCGCAACGGCAGCGCATTTGCCTCATCCGCAATTCCGCACAGCCGCATGGGCGGCGCGTCCTTCCAGAACTCGCCAATGCGCGCGCGTGTGAAATCGGCCAGCGGGCGATACTTGTCGCACGTCGAAACAAGAATGCAGGTGCTCAAAGTCTTCCGGATTCCACCGCGAGTTTCTGGATGGCGTCGGCGTAATCGAGCACCATGCGTTCGCCCGATGGCAGGTTGTCGAGCAGACGATTCCGAAGGTCGCTCATGCGTCCGATCGCTTTTTGCAGCGCACCTGCGATGTCGTCGCGAAAACCAACGCCGTATTTTTGCCCGGCTTCGACGATGCCTCCGCCATCCTCATGATAGAGAAGCGGCAGGCCGCATTGCGCGCCCTCGACATGGTGCATGCCGCATGGCTCCCATCGCGACGCGGTGAGATAGAGATGGCATTCGCGAAGTTTCGCAGCGAGGGGCAGGCCGGTCATCGGGCCGAATGTTTCCGTCGCACGCCAGCGAATTTCCGAGGGCCATCTCCCGATCACGCGAAATGCGATCCCCGGTAACTCACCGGCGGCAATCATTTCGTCCACGCGCTGATAGACATCGAAGCCCTTCTTCCAATTGTCGGACCAATGGTGCGTGACGATGCGCACGGTCTCGCCCGGGCCCGGCAAATGATTGCCTATGGGGTGATACACGCGCGGATCGGCGCCATTGTAGATGACGGCGTGCGAGAGATTCGAATCGAACCACCTTTCCGCGAAATAATCGCGCAACCATGCCGAGATGAACACCGTGTGATCGGCCAGCGCGTTCGTGCGACGCAGCAATTCATCAATGTCACTCGTGGCCTTGCGCTGGTCGCACTCGTTGATACGATGGATGATCGGCACCTGCGGCGAACGCTCGCGAAACCGTTCGAGATCCTCGAGTCCAAAGCGCTTTGCCGGATGATCGCGACGCGGATCAATGACCAGCACGACGTCCGGATCGCGCCGCAGATCGAAGACCACGCGCCAGCCGCGGCGCCACATGCACGCCGAGAGCTGGGAGACGAATGGACTCGCACCACCCCATGACGAGCGCGTCGGCATGAGACTGATGGCAAGTGTCGGTTTGGATTTTGAAAAAAACATCAGCGTTTGAAATTTTCGAGCAGTGCGTTGAGGCATTCGGCAAATCCCTGGATGCGTCCATGCTGCAGCACGACCTCGCGCGCGGACACTCCGATTTTTTCGCGCAGCGTCGCGTCATCCAGCATGCGCTTGATCGCCCGACGAAGACCATCCGCCGAACCAGGTTCGACAAGCAGAAGGTCGCGGCCATCGCGAAAATGATCTCCCGTCCACAGACCGCGCGTGCGGGTCAGGATCACCGGGCGACCGCATGCCATCGCCTGCAGTGCCACGCTTTGCCCTGACGGCTGAATCGAATCCTCCAACGGAACAACGACCACCAGCGCCCGCCGATAAAGGCCGCGCAACTCTTCATCCGTGACTGCAGGCGCATGCCACGAACCGCGCAGATGCTCGATATTCGCCGGCAGTGGCGATGGCAACTCGCGTGCAGTCAGAATTTTCACCCGTGCATCCACGCCTGTCACTGCGGAGACAAACGTCGAATAGTCCCGCCTTCCGTCGTTTCCCACTGCGAGAATGAATTCGTGCTCTGCGGCAGCCGGAGTCCAAAAATCGGCATCAACCCCGAATGAGCCAACATGAATTCGACGCGGCTCCACATCGAATTGGCGAATGGTTTCCTCCTGTTCCGCATCCGCGAAAAGCACGATCTCCTGCGCATGCAACGCCCGCGTTGTCGCCTTCCGACGCGCTCCGGTGACCTGAAAATTAACATGTCCGCAGTGGATGCCCGCCAGCGGCGCGTGGAAAAGTCCGAGCCGCTTCCAGAATGCGAGCGCATTTGCATGCGAGGTGGAGGCCGCGACAACCGCATCCGCGTTTTTCAAACGCGGCAAAATTCGCGCAACCGCTGCAATGTGCTCACCGCGCGTGCGAACAGCAGTCCGCCAATCGAACAACGCATTGTATGCCATCGCAATGAACGATCTCCGCGGTTCGGGTGCATCCACGCAAATAA
>JBOHXO010000339.1:0-13415 GCA_050737475.1 Chthoniobacterales bacterium | reverse complement strand
ATCCTCTCCAGGTCGAGGTCGAATGTCGTTTTTCCGGCTTCGTCCGTGGTCTGGTCAGGCAGCGTGAACGTGCGCAAATCCGACGAAGTCCATCTGTCGCGCAATGGATTGTCGAACCGGTATCCCGGCCATGCATCGAAGGAAAACCCGCATGGCGAGAGATCGAGTCGCGCCGTCACCTTCCGATCGGCGGCGGGTGCGCCGTAGAGATTCTGCAGCGAGACCGTCGCTTTCAAGTCGTCGGGCGCGATCCATCCTTTGACAACGGGATGATTGAGTTCCGCGGAAATTTTCAGCCGATCGGGCAGGAATTCCTTCACCAGCACGTTCGCGCTGCCGAGCAATCGGGCGCGCTCCTTGTCGTGGATGAGGTAAAGATTGAACGTCCAGGAGCCGGTCGGCGACGCGGGCTCCGTGGCGTATTCGAATTCTCCGAATCCATCTGCGGGAGTGGCAACGCGCTTCACGAGCACCACGCGACTCCGCGCGTCCACGACCTCCATTTCGAGCGGCAGCCCCGCGGGCACGGCCGCCCAGTCGCGCCGCTTCACAATGCTGCCAAGATGGATCGTGTCGCCGGGACGATAGACGCCGCGTTCGGTGAAAAGAAACGCATCCAGTTCCGCACCCGAGCGCACCTCGTCGCCGCCGATGTCGAAGCGCGAGAAGTCGAGCTTGCGGTCGGCGCGGTCGTAGGGGAGGAATGCAACATCCTCGCCGAGCCGCGCGACGAAGGCCACCGGCTCGCTTTCGCGCTTGTCGCCCTCGACCGATGGAAATTTCGTGTGGCCGTTTTCGTCGGTCGTCGCCTGCGCCAGCGGCACGCCGTTTTTGCCGAGGATGGAAGCCTGCACGCCGGAGAGCGGATGACCGTCCTTGATCGAGCCCACGAAAAGATCGCGGCTGCCGTCGGCGTTTTCCTTCACGATCAACCCCAGGTCGGTGACGAGCAGGAAGCGCGTGTCCCCTGCGCCATCAATATGCTTTTTCGTCTTCGGATCCCAGCCGGTCGCCGTGAGGAAAAACAAGCCGCGTTCCGAACCACCGTCGGACGGAACCGCCAGACGCGGCGCGAAATCGAACGCCGTGACGTTCTCGGCAAACGGACCGACGCCCGCGAGCATCTGCCTCTCGGTGGACAGACGCGAAATATTTTCCTCGTCGAAGCACCAATTGCGAAACTCGGGACTGCCGAAATTGCCGCAGGTCTGGCTCACGAGATGGTTGATCTGCGAGGTGGCGACACGCGCGATCTGGAATTCGATGGCGGGCACGTTGCGCGACTTCACCGGCAGCTTTTTTTCACCGGTGAGCGCGAGCACGGCGCCTTCGCTTTCAAACGCAACCGACGGCAGGGGCTTCGGCACATCGAGCAAAGCGTCGTAATCCGAGCCGAGCACGAAATCCCCCGGTGCGGTGACGCCCTGTGCCACGCGCACGTAGAGCTGGCCGTCCTCCGGCATGCGGAATCGGAACGCATGCTCCGTGGTGACGGAATCGCGCGTCGGCAGTGTTTCGAACGCCACAGTGCGGCTGTTCGCAAGGGCGTCCGTGTTGATTTCGCGCGGCCCTTCCCATCGCCGCGGCGTGCCGTCCGCATCGGGCTTGTGCGGCGGCAGAATGCGAATCGAAAGTGCCTTTGCGAGGTCGGCGGATTTGATCGCGCATGTCGTCGAGACCGTCAGCACCTGCTCGGGATCGCCGTCGTCGTTCATCACGATCCCTGCGCCGGAGTCCGAAATCCGGAAAAAGCTGTAGATGTCGGGCACGTTGCACTTCGCCTCGACAGCGTCGCGCGTGGTCGCGCCGCCCTGCACGGTGCGCATTCCTTTCGAGAGCGTGAGCTTCACGAAGTCCTCATGCGTGGGCAGCACCAGTGGTTTCGAACGCAAATAGGCGACGCGGTGCAACGAGTCGTAATGCACGTCCAACGGCTCCTTCGTGCGACGGCCGAGCATGAAAAATTCCGCATGCGCCGCGAGGCTGGCCTCGTCGGCCTGGTGACTGAGGTCCACCGTGGCCACGATCTGCTTCACGGAAAGATCCTTTGGATTCTGGTAGAACGCGATCTCCCGGACACTGGCGCTGAAATCCGGCGTCTTCCAATCGTAGCGGTAGCTCGTGAGGCGGATGTGCGGCGCCACGACGCCGCGGTCGAGCGTCACGCTATATTTCGTCGCGGCCGGCCAGTCACCCGTGGGCTGGAAGCACAGCGTCGAGTCGCTCTCCCAAAACCATTTTCCCGCGATCTCCGGTTCCATGCGAATGCCTTTTGGAACGGGTCTTCCCTCTTTCCCGGCAATCGCGACGGCCGAGCGCGGGTCACCCGACATCGTCAGTTGAATCCGATGGTCGAGCTGTTCCAGCGGCGCGACCGAGCCGTCGAATCGAATGCGCAGCGGCTGCGGATGTATGCCGTCGGAATCCCATGGGCTGACCCCGGGCGATTCGACCGTCGCCTGGACCGTGACCGGTTGGGGCAGACTACACACCCACACCCACCCGCCGGTCACGGCCACAATCGCGACGAGCGCAGCGGCCACCCATCTCCGATGCCGCAGCAACAGTCGCCCCAGCCCGGCCAGCCACCCGGGTGGCTGCCATTGAAAACTTCCCAGCAGGGAGACCAGAATCCGCCGAATCATGCGCATGGTGGGAATACGGTCTCCGCGCGAAGGATCTTTCAGCGATTTGCAGAATTTTCGCGCGTCGGCTACAAAGGCACTTTGTGAACTCCGACCCTTTCCTGGTAACGCGCCGCAGCCTCGTCGAACGGCTTGCGAATCGCAGCGACCGGCGAATCTGGCAGGAGTTTTTCGACACCTACTGGAAGCTCATCTACAGCGTCGCGCGCAAGTCGGGGCTCAGCGACGCGGAGGCGCAGGACGTCGTGCAGGAAACGATCATCACCGTCTCGCGCAAAATTGACAAACTGCGCTACGACCCGAGCGTCGGAAGTTTCAAGGGCTGGCTGCTGCACATGACGCGGTGGCGCATCGCCGATCAATTTCGCAAACGCGAACCGGCGCACGCGGACCAGCCCACGCTCGACGAAAGCCGCCGCACGGCGCCGATTGATCGCATTGCGGACGGCTTTGACATCGAGTCCGTGTGGGACGAGGAATGGCGCGCGCATTTGATCGAAGCCGCAATGAACCGCGTGAAGCGGCGCGTGGATCCAAAACAATTCCAGATCTTCGACTGCTACGTGGTGCGCGAGTGGCCGGCGCAAAAAGTCGCGAAGCAACTTCGCGTGAACATCGCGCAGGTTTATCTGGCGAAGCATCGCGTCTCCGCGCTGGTCCGCCGCGAAATCGAGACCCTGGAGAAGGGCGAGAAATGAGCGACGGCACGGCGCGCGTTCCGCTCATTCCCGACCACGAAGTGCTGCGCGTGATCGGCCGCGGCTCGTATGGTGTGATCTGGCTCGCGCGCACGCTCACCGGGCGGCTTCGCGCGGTGAAGGTGATTGATCGCGCCGCGTTCGAAAGCGAGCGGTCGTTCCAGCGGGAGTTCGACGGCATGTCCTCGTTCGAGCCAATCTCGCGCAGGCATGGCGGCTTCGTGAACATTCTGCACGTCGGCCGCGGCGATGGATTTTTTTACTACATCATGGAGCTTGCTGACGACGAGGTGCGCGGGCAGGACATTGAAATCGAGTCCTACAAGCCGCGCACGATCAAGAGCGAGCTCGACAGCCGCGGTCGCCTGCCGCCTGCGGAGTGCATCGAGATCGGCATCTCGCTCACCGACGCGCTCGAGACGCTGCATGGCCACAGCCTGATCCATCGCGACATCAAGCCGGCAAACATCATTTTCGTGCGCGGCGTGCCGAAACTCGCCGACATCGGGCTGGTCGCGGCGAGCGGGCAGTATTCGTTCGTCGGCACGGAAGGCTACGTGCCGCCGGAGGGGCCGGGCACCGCACAGGCCGATATTTTCAGCCTCGGGAAGGTGTTTTACGAAATCACGATGGGAAAGGACCGGCTGGATTTTCCCGAGATGGCGACACGCATTGACGAGATTTCGGAAAAGGATCACGTGCATGGGCTGAACGAAATCCTGCTCAAGGCTTGCGCGGCGAAACCGTCAAAGCGCTACCACACCGCCGCGGAAATGCATGCGGACCTGCTGCGGCTGCGCAGCGGATTAAAGCCCGCGCGGCCGTTCGTGCGGGTGGCCGCGATCGTGGCGTTCGTCGCAGTCGCGCTGGGAACATGGCTGTTTCTTCGCCCGCCCGCCCCTGCGCCTGTTCCGCACGTTTTCGCGACGCCCACTCCGATGCCGCAGCTCCCCACTCCGATGCCGACTCCCGCCATTGGCTCGCTCACGGTCACGACCTCCCCTGCCGGCGGAAAGGTGCGGGTGATGCGCGGGACAATACTCATTCGCGATGGCGTCGCACCGTTCACGCTGCAGAGTCTTCCCGCCGGAGATTACACGATCTCGGGCAAGTTCGACCTTGCGACAGCGTCCATGCGAACGACCGTCGCGGCCGGAAAAACGGCCGCCGCCGAGCTGCAATTTCCAACAGGCAACGGGACCGTGAAAATCACGAGCGCGCCCGGCGGCGCCACGGTCTTCGAGAACAATATGGAGCTGGGGCGGACGACGTGGGTGGATGACGATGTCGCGCCCGGGACGCACCGCTATCGCATTCATCTCGACGGATACAAGGACGCGGAGATCGAGCTCGTCGTTCATCCCGAGGAGCCGCTGGTGCGGTTTGTCTCGCTCGAACACAGTCTCGGACCGGAGCCGGGCAAGCCGTGGACAAACAGCCTCGGCATGAAGTTCGTGCCGGTGAGCGATGTGAGGTTTTGCATTTGGGAGACGCGCGTGAAGGACTATGCCGAGTTTTGCGCGGAAACGGCGCGCGCGGCCGGAACGCCTGAATTTCCGCAAGGCGACGATCACCCGGTGGTGCTCGTGGACTGGCAGGACGCGATGGATTTTTGCGAGTGGCTGACCGCGAAGGAACACCGCGAGGGACGACTTAATGACCGTCAGCACTACCGCCTGCCCACGGACCGCGAGTGGAGCGAGGCCGTGGGATTGCCTGCCGAAAACGGCACCACTCCCGAGTCGCGCGATGGGTTCTTCCACAAGATTTATCCATGGGGAAAAACGTGGCCTCCGCCGAAGGGCGCGGGAAATTATGCGGACCAGGCACTCAAGAAGGATTTCATCGCGGGCTACAACGACGGGTTCGCACAGACTTCTCCGGCGGGCAGTTTTCCGGCGCTGGCAAACGGTGTCCATGACCTGGGCGGCAACGTGTGGGAGTGGGTCCTTGATGGCTACAAGGGCGGCACCGACGCGCACGACAACTGGGCCGTGGTCCGCGGCGGATCCTATGCGAACAAAAAACGCATCGAACTCGAGTCCTCGTATCGAAACGTTGTTTCGCGCAGCGAGCGCGATGTGATCTACGGCTTCCGCTGCGTGCTCGACGACGGCTACGCGGACGGGATCACGAACAAGCCCTAGTCACGCCAACGCGTGCGAATTTTTTCGCGCAAGGACGACGACGAGGCATCCGGCGAGCAATAGCGCACCCGTGAACGGCTCGGGAACAGCCACGACGTGGATCGTAAAATCGGACACCGTCGCGTAATCCGACAACGTGAATGTCGGATCAGTGAAGACGGTGGTCGAGGTGTTGCTGATCGTGTAGGTGCCGACCGGCGTGAGAGGGTCAATCGTGATTGTCGCGATGCCGAGGAGATAGGTGGTGTCGGCGACGAGCGGCGGCGAGCCGAGGCTGAAGGCACCGAGGTCCTGCGAGTTTTCGGTGGACGAAATCGTCTCGGGAAATGTGGGACCCGGGCCGCCATACGTGAAGAGCGCGGTGTTGAGCGTGTATGCGGTGAGCTGGATATACGCACCCGTGGCGCTCGAGTTCAAATACAGCGAGAAGCCGCCGATGTCGTTTACGCTGCGACCGGAGATTTGGAATGTGATGGTGGCGCCGGGCGGAACATCAAAGCTCGTAAGCGGGGTGTAGGTGATGATTGCCGCGGATGCAGGCGCAAGCACCGTGATGAAGACTGCGAGAAGTGCGGGGAGGATGCGCGTCTTCATGGTTATGGAAGAGCGGTGCCCGAATACTGGCGGGTGACACCCATATCGAGAATGTTGATTGCACCGTCGGCATTTTCGTCAAATTTGCAATTCCCCGCGGAGATTGCTTCGCCGGAGCGCAGGCGCATTTGTCCAAGATCGAGAATGTTGACCACGCCATCCGCATTCACGTCACCCCACAAGGTGTTGATCGGGATGTCTGCTGTCGCGTCGCCGGCGATATGCAGCTTGAGACGCTGCGCGTTGCCGACGCCTGTGAGCGTGATCGTCGCGGTCGTGCCGTTGCAAGAAATCGAAGAGACCGTGCCCACTGCCGAGCCCGATTGACCGGCCTGGAGCCCGAGCGTGGCGGTGAGATTGCTGACGGCCGCCGAGAACGTGAGCACGAGTTTGCACGTGCCGGAAGGCGAGCCCTGCCGCGCCTCGGTGCAGGGCGTCCCGCTCAAGGGCACGGCCATGTCGAGATTTCCGGAACCTCCGTGCGTCTGCCGCGAGGCCACGGAATCGAGAGTGGCAGCAGCGGGCGGCGGAGCATCGTGTCCGAAAATGGCGATGTCGAAGGCGGAGGCGTTTCCGCCATTTGTGGAGCCGGTGACCGTCACGCGGACGTAGCGGGCCGTGGCGGCGAAGAGATCGGTGGTCGTGCCGAACGTGGTGTTGGAAGTTTTGTCCACGGCGGGCGAGTAGGAGACGTCGTCGTTCGAGACCTCGACCTTGTATTTGTAGGCGCGGGTGCCGTTGACATACCATTGGATGACGGACTTCGAGAGAACCTTGCTCGAGCCGAGATCCACGCGCCACCATTGGGGAAAGGTGCCATCCACAGCCGCCCAGCGGGTGGTCGTGCTGGAGTCGTTCGCATTCGCAACGAGATTTCCGGCCTGGAACGAGGAGGCTGTGACTGCCGATTTGTTGAGCGCGAGGTTCGTGTCGCTGCTTGCGTCGGTAATCGTGAGCGTGAGCGTCTCGGTATCGGTGCCGGTCGTGTTCGTCGCGCTGATGCTCACGGTGAATGTGCCGGCTGCGGTCGCGGTGCCGGAGATCAGGCCGGTCGAGGTGCTGACGGTGAGCCCGGGGGCCAGGCCGGTGGCGTTGAAACTCGTGGGATTTCCCGATGCGGTGATTTGGTAGGAGAATGGCGTGGCGGTGTTCGCGACTGCGGTGAAGGGGCTGTTGATCACGGGCGCTGGCGGCGGCGCGGCGATCGTGATGGCCAGCGGCTTCGTGCCGGTTTCGCCGTTCTTCGTGGCGCTGATGGTGACGTTGAACGTGCCGGCCGCGGTGGGCGTGCCGGAGATGAGGCCGGTGGATGTGTTCACCGTCACGCCCGCGGGCAGCGTGCCCGTCACGCCAAAGCTCGTCGGAGAATTCGTGGCGGCGATCTGGTAATTGAAAGCGACATTGACCGTGCCCGACGCGGTTCCGTCGCTCGTGATCGTCGGCGTCGTGCCCACGGGAATCTCCACGTCGGCATACCCCGCAACGGGAACGGTGAACGACACGACGCCGTTCCTGTAGAACGTCGCGGTCGTCGCGGTGGGCGACGGATTGTAGATGACGGCCTTGCGGGCGTTCGTGGTCGAGTTGAAGTAGACGGCGGCGGTCGGGATGTTCGACGAATACGAGAAATCCTGGTCGCCGATCTGGCGCATCGCATGGATGAGGTAATACGTGGCGCCGGCGTAGGTGTTGTTGGTGCCGATGTCTTCGTTTGCGTTGTAGGAATTGTCGAACATCACCGGCGTGTTCACGTGATCCCACAACGCCTGGAAGGCCAGCACGTAGGAACCGGGATAGCCACCGAGGATGCTGGGATTCGTGGATGTCTCGCCGCTCCACGCCACGCGTTCCTGCCAGAACTGCTGATATTTTTGCGAGACGGTGGCGGCCTGGTCCCTGACCATGTAGTTCATCCAGTGCGCGGATGGCAGCATCTGGATTGCGTAAATCCACGCGGGGTCGGCGGAGAAATACGTGCCGTAGGCGTAATGCTCGCCCCACACGACACCGGCTCCGGCCTTGGTGTAGCCGGCGGGGAAGTTGGTCTTGTAAAGGTCCTGCCAGTATTCGTTCACGGCGCAGCCTTCCATCGCGAAGCCCATGGCGCCGGTGGCGGTCATCTGCGAGTCGTTGAGCATGGAGCCGAGCAGGTAGACGCCGACCCACGAGTTCATGGCCTCGGAGCTGGACTCCTGGTTCACGCCATCGCCGCCGCTGCTGAGGCCGCCGGCATTTCCGTGGCCCTCCCAAACGTCGAACGTGCGCAGGAACGGCTGCGAGAGATCGTTGCGGTCGTAGTTCGCGAAGGACTTCACGACTTCGCGCAGCATCGGGCCGTAGTTCGCGAGGAAGGTCTTGTCGTATTTGCCGAGCAGCGCGGCGGCGTGCGCGAAATAGCCGTAGTGGAAATGCAGGTCGTTGAACGCCTGCGAGCCGTAGCCGACATCCGAGCCGATGAGCGCCTTCCAATCGGGGTAGCGCGAGAAGAAGCCGTTTCCTTCGCCGGGCGTGTAGGTGAGCCAGTTCTGGAGGGCGGTGACGAGCGCGGTCTTGATGCGGGCGAAATTCGTGGCGTCGCCCATTTCGTCGGCGAGCGTGAGATACTGGCCGGCGAGCGTGAGCGCCTTGCCGGAGCCATACGTGTCGCCGATCATGTTGCCGGGCTTGAAATTGGTGAGGAAGGTCGTCATGCGCGAGGGCACGAAATTGTTGGCGGCGTAGCCGGTGGACACCGGCGGCGGGAGGACCGGCGGGATACCGCTGAACGGAAAGCGGATCTGGAAGCTGTTGCCGACGGCGGTCTTCATGGTGCCGCGCTGCGTCACATAGGTGTAGGGCAGGAAGGAGAAATTCCTCGTCGTCGTGCGCCAGTGGTGCGGCAGCCAGCCCTGGATGGTGAGCACATTGGTGCCCTTCATCGGCGTGGCGGTGACGTCCCATGTCGTGTTCACGCCGCCGTTCTGCGCATCGATCGCCCACGAAATTTTCGTGTCGGTCGGCCGCGCGTAGGCGTAGAGCCCGAACTCCGCGAGATTGCTGACGGCGGGCAGGTAGCCGACGACCATGTAGTCGTTTGCACCGGAGAGCTGAGGTTCGACATACGTCGAACTTCCGCTGCCGCCGACGAGACAGACCGTGTTGTCCGGCAAATAGACGCCGTAGGTTTTTCCGAAAACGGTCATGGCGAACATCGTCGCGGTGAACTGGCCGCCGCTCACGGTGATCGCCGCGCCGCCGGTGTTGTAGAACGTGGTGGCGGCGCCGAGCACGAGGCGGGGCTTCATGCCGGTCCAGCGGGTCCACGTGAACGGAACGCCGCGCGCCATCGTGACGTCGAGGCGGTGGCCGTTGGAATCGGGCAGCGCGAAGTCCACGCTCCAGTCGCCCCATTTGCTGACGACGGTCTTGTCCGCGTTGAGATCGCCGCCGAAGCGGCTGGACGGGCCGGTGGCGTCGCTCAGGAAAATCTGGTCGCAGGAAATGAAGCCGAAGGCGATGCCGGTTTGGTCCACGATTTCCACATGCGCGGTCTGGCCGGCGTAGGGAGTGAGGTCCCACGTGACCCACTGGAGCGTCGTGGAATTGACGCCGGTTGCAGTGAAGACGGCCGTGCCGTTGATGACGAGGCGGACGGAGGTGTCCACGGTATTTCCGCCACCGACGAGGAGGTGGAGGTAGTGTTTGTTGACCGTGAAATTGGACATCACGATCTTGCCCTGGTTGGTATTGTTGCCGCGCGAGCTGGCCATGCGAGTGCCGATGAAGCCGGTCTGCCCGGTGTCCGAGGAAGGCGGCGTGGCAAAAGCGGTGCCGACGGTATTGGTGATCGTGGTGCCGGCGGGGTAGCCGCTCTCGAAATCGGCGAGCAGGATGTCTTCGGGAGGGAAGCCGTAGGGAATGTTTCCCTTGATGACGAGCGGGGAGCCCTCGTCAATGGCGGCATTCGTGCCGGCGCCATTCGGAGCCTGCCAGGTGTTCGGCGTGTAGATCCGGAGGCCGTAGCTCTCGGGGTCGAGCATACCGGGGATGAACCACATGCTGCCGCCGTATTTGTCCTGCTGGAGGACGTATTGCGTGTTTCCGTCGCCGCCGGGATTGTAGGAACGGTTGCTGATGAGGAGATCAGACCACCAGTGGTTCGTCGGGATCGGCAGCGACGCCAGCGCCGGATCGAGGTGCAGCATGGTGTAAAGCTGCGCGACCTGATTCTGCGGCAATGCGTAATAACTGCCGGAGGTGGATTCCGCCGCGGGAGTGAAACTGGCGTAAGAGCCGGAGCCGACAGGCACGACGGTCTGCGCGAGGGCGGCGTGAAAAGCCAAAATGCCCACGAGCACGGCGCCGCGGGCAATTTTCGCTGACGATGGAAACGCGGTGGTCATTGCGGGGCCCGCAGCCGGCGGCGCGAAAGTTTTCTTGCGCCGATCAGCACGACGAGCCCCCCTGCGGCGAGGGCGCCCCATGCGGACGGCTCCGGAATGACGGTGATGTTGAACGTGTTGATCGCAGCGGGGTCGAAGCCGATGAAGTCGGCGGTGAAGAGAGAGCCGGCGGTGTTGCCTATCGAGTAGGCTCCGGCGGGCGTCGAAATGCCAAACGTGAATGTCGCAGTGCTGAGCAGGTAGGGCGTATCGGCCGCAAGAGTCGAAATGCTGAATGCCCCGATGTCCTTCAGGGGCGCCGTCGTCGAGAGCGTGATGGGGAAACTCGGGGCCGGACCTCCATACGTGAAGAGCGAGGTGTTGAGCGCCTGCGAGGTGAGCTGGATGAAGTTTCCGGTCGCGCTGGAATTGAGATAAAGCGAGTAGCCGGCGATGGCGTCCACGCTCGTGCCGTAGATATTCACTGTCACGGTGCCGCCGGGGGAGATGATCGTGCTGGTCTGCGGCACGTAGGAAATCGTCGCCGCAAACGCCGGGGTGACGAGGCCGAAAATGCAAATAAGGTATCGAGCTGTCGCGGTCTTCAGATTCATTGAAAAATCAAGGAAGCGTGGTGCCTGAACTCAACCGGGCGGCACCCATGTCCAGGACATTGATCGCGCCATCCGCATTGCTGTCAAACTGACAATTCGACGCGCCCACCGCCTCGCCGGAACGCTGGCGGAGCTGGCCGAGGTCGAGAACGTTGACCGTGCCGTCGCCATTCACGTCGCCCCACAGCACGTTCATCGGGATGTCGGCGGTGCCGTCGCCGGGCTGGACGCCGCTGAGATGGATGTTCAGCCGCTGGGCGTTGCCGACGCCGGTGAGCGCGACGGTCACGATTTTTCCGGTGGGATCGTAAGTGACGCCGCTTACTGTGCCGACCGCGGAGCCGGACTGGCCGGACTGGCGGCCGAGGGTGGCGGTGATTCCGGAGACGGAATCGGCGAATGTGACGACGACCTTGTAATTGCCGGAGGGCGAGCCCTGTCGCGATTCGGTGATCACGGAGCCGGTCGGGGCCATGTCGTAACTTCCCGCGCTGCCGTGCGTGAGGCGCGAGGTTTCGGAGGCCATCGCGGGCATTGCGACGCCGTGGCCAATGACGCGGATTTCCATGGCGGATGCGAAGCCGGCAGTGGAGCCGGTGACGGTGACGCGCACGTAGCGGGCGGCGGTGGTGACGGGATCGGAGGTATTGCCGAAGGTGGTATTTGTCGTCCTGTCGGCGACGGGGGTGAAGGCCGAGCCGTCGGACGAGACCTCGATCTTGTATTTATAGGCGCGAGTCGCGGCGTTGTACCAATCCACCTCGACCTTCGAGAGCGTCTTCGACGAGCCGAGGTCCACCATCCACCATTGCGGGAAGGCTGCCGTCGCGGCGGCCCAACGGCTGGCGCTGCTTCCGTCATTGGCCTTCAACATGCCGTTGCCGGCCTCGGCGGAACTGGAAGTCACGGTGGTGAGGTTGAGCGCGAGGTTGGTATCCACGACTGGCGTCGGAGCCGGTGTCGGCGTGGGGGTCGGCGTTGGCGTGGGGGTCGGCGTTGGCGTGGGAGTCGGTGCGGAGAGGAGGCTGGCGGCGACGCCGTTGATCTTGAGCTCGTAGAACGAGGCGAAGCCGTTGCCGCCGGTAACGGTGATTTTTACGTAGCGACCGAGCGCCTTGCCGGTGGAGGAGACGCGGTATTCGTTGATGCCGGTGGTGGCATTCGCACGGAGGTCAACGGAGGTGGCGTAGGTCGTGCCGTTGTCGCTGAGCTCGATGAGGTATTGATAGGCGCGGGTGGCGGAGCTGTAAAAATTGATCTCGTAACCGCCGACGGCGCATGGCTTGCCGAGGTCCACGTTGAAAGTCTGCGGGTAGGTGCCGTCCATGGCGCACCAGCGGGTGGCGGTGTTGCCATCAATGCCATTGGCGACGGGGTTGGCGGCTTGCGCCGTGGAGGCCGAAACCGTGAGCGACGGGGTGACCAGCTGCGTCTCGGCGGAGTTCACGAACACGAGATACATGTTGCTGTTCGGGTCGAAGTTCGTGGCGAGGTGGCCGTTCGTTGCGAAGTAGCCGTTCTCGTAGGGGGCCATGAGGCGGCTCTTGTAGATCTTCATCTGCCTGCCGCGGATGGTCACGGTCTCGGGCAGCTGGGTCCAGCCGTAGGTCTCGTTGTCGTTGTGGGCGGGCATGTCGTTCGCCGCGTCGATGAGCTGGTAGATGTAGCTGTAGCGAACGATGTTGAATTGATACTGGTCGGTGGAGGAGGACTCGCCGCCGTCGCTGAGGTAGGGGCGGATGAATTCACCGCCGGCGAGGTAGGAGGGCAGCGTGCCGAAGGTGGCGCTGTTGTCCTTGTAAACGAGGGTGCTGCTCTGGACGTTGTCCACGATGTCGGGGTCGGAATGGGAGCCGGAGTATTCGAGGTCGGTGATGTTGGTCGTGATCGTGGGCGGACCGCCTGGCATGGGGGTGGGGCTCGCGGACGGGATGCCCTCGGCGGTCGGCGTGGGCTCGGGGCCGAGGTTGACGGTGTATTTTTGCGGCCAGGTGGTGGAGAGGCCGTTGGTGACGGTGATGGGAACGGAGGTGATGGTGGAGGACGCCGAGGTGATGCCGGAGCGGGTGACGTTCAGCGTGAAGGAGCCGGCGGTGCGGGCGGCGCGGACGAAGACGCGGTTGATGCCGCACTCGAGGTTGAGCGAGTAGTTGCTGGTGGCGTTGGTGATGTTTGTGCTGAAGCGGATGCCGTTGTTGTAGCCGCCGAGGAAGGTGCCGCCGGTGCCACTGCAACTGAAGGTAACCTTGTCCTCGAAAGTCGGGCAGCGCTGGCCCGCGGCGTCGAGGATCTCGACGTCGAACATGGCGACGTCGTTGCCGTCGGCGCGCCATTGGCCGGAGGGGCCGACGATGGG
>JBOHXO010000338.1:0-5744 GCA_050737475.1 Chthoniobacterales bacterium | reverse complement strand
CCACGATGATGAGCGCGGCCAGTGGAGTGTTGCCGCACCACAGCAGGGCGACGCCGGCGATGCCGAAGGGCAGGCGCTGGATGAGTCCCGCCCGGACGAGAAACGGCTTGTAGGTGTGCAGCCGCTCGATGCGATAGGCGGTGAGGATCGGGGGAAGGCGGAAGCCGACGAGCATGATGATCGGCATGAGCGAGATGAGCCACACTGCGCCGCCGAGCGACTGGACGATGGCGGGCAGCAATGTGTTGGCGTTGACGAAGGAAAGCGCGCCGCCAAAGAGCGCGCCCTCGGCGACAATCGTCCAGTAGTTGAAGCGCGCGTTCGTGATGGCGGCGGAATTCACAAAAGTGATTCAGGGATTTCGCATCGCCTCCCGACTGCCCTTCACCAAGGCAGGGGAGTCGCGCTCAGTCGGCTCGACCACAAGCCATGAATTTCCCTCGCGATTTCCGGCGGCAGTGCGCCGCGACTCGCTGCCAGATTGATCCGTGCCTGCTCTGCGGTTTTTGCGCCGGGGATCACGGTCGAGATTTCCGATTGCGCGAGGATGTATTGAATCGCGGCATCGGCGACGGACAGCCCGGGTGGCAACAATGCCGCGAATTCCTCGACCAGCGCGGCTCGGCGCGCGATGACTTCCGGAGACCAGCGCTCGCGGATGTCGTTAAAGCGGCTGCCTGCGCGGTATTTTCCGGAGAGCCATCCGGAGTCGAGGGGGACTTTTGCGATGAGGCCGACGCCCTGCGCATGGGCCTGGGGAAAGGCGGCGAGCGCGTCCTGCTGGAAGACGTTGAAGAGAACTTCGACTGCGGTGCTGCGCGTATTTGCGAGGACGAGTTCGAGTTCCTCGCGCGCGTCGAGCGAGACCCCGTAGGCGCGTAGTTTTCCCTCGGTCTTCAGTTTTTCGAGTTCCTCGCAGACTTCGGGTGCGGTGCCGTTGATGAGTTCGCGCGGCGGATTGTGGAGAAGGTAGACGTCGAGGTAATCGGTGCGCAGCCGGCGCATGCTTGCCTCCAGAGCGGGTTGCACGGCGGCGGCGGAAAAATCCGATTCACCATCGGAGGTATGGCCGAACTTCGAGCACAGCACGACGCGATCGCGATGCGATGCGAGCGCTTCGCCGAGCAATTCCTCGCTGCGGCCCGCGCCATAGCCGGGCGCCGTGTCGAAGAAATTGCAGCCGTCGTCGAGCGCCTGTTGCACGATGCGGAGCGCCTCGCCGGTGTCGTGCATTTCCCACACGGGATTTCCGAGCTGCCACGCACCCAGGCCGACTTCGCTCACGCTGATGCCGGTTGCGCCGAGAGGACGGTAATTCATGAGATCGCCGGCGCGTCGCAGATGCAATCGGGGGCATCGGTGCGCAATTGCAGGCTGCGGGCCGTGTATTCCATCAACTCGATTGGATTGCCGTCGGGATCGCTGAGCCATGCCTGCATCGAGCCGTCGAAGCCCTCGAGGATCGGCCCGATCTTCGCCCCCCGCGCCTCCAGCGCGCTCTTCGTGCCGGGAAGATCGTCCACCTCGAGGCAGAGATGGGTGACGCGTCCACTGGAGTTCAGCGGGGAAATTTCGCCGCCCCACTGGCGCACCTTGAGCGCGTGGTCGAAGACTTCGACGAATGTCGTGTCGCCGCACGCGAAGTAGTGGCCGAAGATTTCGCCGCGGTCGTTCCTGAACGTGAATTGGACCGGCAGGCCGAGAACGTCGGCGTAGAAAGCCTTTGCGCGCGACAGGTCGTTTGTCTCGATGCAGGCGTGGGCGAGCTTTCGGATCATGGTGAGGTGGGGAGGTTGAAGAGCTGAAGGGTTAAAGAGTTGGAGAGTGGAAGTGGAGGCCTTGCAACTTGGGAAGTTTTAACTCTTCAACCCTGCAACCCTTCAACTTTTATAGCATCAGTTTTTGCCACCGGTGGTGGAGATGCCTTCGATGAAGCTTTTTTGCGCGATGAAAAAGAGCACGAGCACGGGCAGCACGACGAGCGTGGCGGCGGCCATGAGGTGGTGCCACGAGGTGCCGCCGCTCTGGCTCTGGAAGCTCTGCAGGCCGAGCGCGAGCGTGAAGTGCTTTTGCTCGGTGAGGAAAATGAGCGGGCCGAGGAAGTCGTTCCACGAATACATGAACTGGAAGAGCGCGACGACGATAAGCGCGGGCTTGCTGAGCGGCAGGACGATGCGCCAGAAAATCTGGAATTCGCTGCAGCCATCAATGCGCGCGGCCTCGGACATTTCCTTGGGCAGCGTCATGAAAAACTGGCGGAGCAGGAAGACGTTGAACGCGCCGGCGAAGAACGCGGGAATCCACAGCGGCGCGAGCGAGCCGATGAGGCCGAGCTGCTTGAAGAGCGCGAAGAGCGGCACCATGACGACGGGGAAGGGAATCATCATCGTGGCGAGCAGCACGAGGAAGAGCTTGTCGCGGCCGCGCCATTCGATGCGCGAGAATCCGTAGGCGGCGAGCGAGCTGCTGAGCAGGGTGCCGATCACGCTGAGCGTGCAGATGATGAGCGTGTTCGCGGTGTAGCGCCAGAAGTAGCCCATCGCGTGGATCGCGTCGGGGTAGTTGTGCCATTGGATGATGCTGGGAAACCATTTCGGCGGCAGCGACATGGTTTCGTTGAGCGGCTTGAGCGAGGTGGAAACCATCCACACGAACGGCGTCAGGAACGCGATGCCGAAGAAGATCAGCAGCACGTAGATGAGGACGTTGAAGATGTTTTTGCGGTATTCCCGGGCCATTGCTATTTCCCCGCGTAGTAGATGTGGCGCTCGGAAAGTTTCGTCCCAAGGTAGGTGAGCGAGAGGATGATGAGGAAGAGGACGAGGCCAATGGCGCAGGCGTAGCCCATGTTCCAATAGTCGAACGCGTTCTGATAAAGGTAGGTCGCCATGAAGAGCAGCGAGCGCTCGGGGCCGTCGCCGCCGATGTTGCTGGTCTGCGTCATCACGTAGGGCACTGCGAAAACCTGGAAGGATCCGATGAGCGCCATGATCGTGTTGAAGTAGATGACGGGCGAGAGGATCGGGATCGTGATGTGAAATGTTTTTTGAATGAAGTTCGCGCCATCAATGTCTGCCGATTCATACAAGTAGCGCGGGACGTCCTGCAGGCCGGCGAGGTAGATGACAACGGCCTGGCCGAGGCCCCAGACGCTGGTGAAGATGATGCCCCACTTGGCGTAGCGCGCGTCCTGCAGCCAGTTCGGTGCGGTGAAGTGCGCGGCGAACTCGGTGCCGAAGGTTCCGTTCGTCCATTGGAGGAAGTGGTTGATCGTGTCGAGCACGGGGCGGAGCAGCATGTTCACGAGGCCGAGTTCGCCGCTGAGCATCCATTGCCAGAGCACGGCGAGGCAGACCATGGGCACGAGCGAGGGCAGGAAGTAAACGGTGCGGAAGAAGCCTTTGCCGGGGAGGTTGAAATTCAAAAGGATCGCGAGGAACAGCGACATCACGAGGCTGATCGGGATGGAGAAGCCGGCGAAGTAGAGCGTGTTCGAGAGCGATTTCCAAAAGACCTTGTCGTTGTAGAGCTCGACGTAATTGTTCGCGCCGACATACACGGCGGGCGAGAGCACCGAGTAGTCGCAGAGTGAAAAGTAGATAATGCTGATGAGCGGGTAGAGGCAGAGCGCCATGAACCCGAGTATCCACGGGCTGATGAATGCAAGGCCGAGACCGAGGTTGCGCCGTTCCTGCCGCGTCATTGGTA
Organism: Chthoniobacterales bacterium; assembly: GCA_050737475.1. Classification (GTDB taxonomy): domain Bacteria; phylum Verrucomicrobiota; class Verrucomicrobiia; order Chthoniobacterales; family JAATET01; genus JAATET01. The sequence goes on along the minus strand of JBOHXO010000338.1, from coordinate 2,036 downwards.
TTTACTCCACTGCTCGAGGATTTTTGGCTCGATGAGTTTCCAGCGCGCCTGCCGCTTGGCGAAGACCTGCTGGTCGCGTTCCTGAATGTCGTTGAGGACTTCCTGCGGTGACGCGGTGCCGGCGATGATGCGGGTGACGCCGTTGTTCATGTCGCCGGTGTATTGCGTCCACATGGGAATCTGCGGCGTGGACATGGCGTTCGGGCTGCGGGCGAGCTCGACGAATTCGCGGATGTGAGAGTTCGGGTGATTTTTGTAAAAGTCCGCGCTGACTTCCTTGAACGGGCTGAATTTCCGCATGGCGAGACAGAGTTTTTCCATGGGGCCCTGCGTGTTCACGTAGCGGATGAACTCGAAGGCCTCCTGCGGATGTTTTCCGCCCATGGGGATGACGAGCAGATCGCACTCGACGAGGGCGACGTTCGGGAGTTTTTCGGGATCGAACGAGGGAAACGCCGCGACGCCCCACTCGAAATCCTTCGGTGCGTAGTTTTTGATGAACTGGTCAATCCACACGCCCTGCATTTCCATGGCGACGCGGCCGGAGAGGAATGGATTTTGTGAGGAGGCCATCGCGCCGAAGCCGTCCTTCATCATGCGAATGTTTTCGCGGCCGAAGCGCCGGGGATACGACTCGATCCACTTGAACGCCGCGATTTGCTCGGGCGTGTTTGCGGTGATCCTGTCCTTGCCGTCCCACATTTTTGCGCCGAACCAGTAGCCGAAGAGCGGCGCCCACCAGCCGGGCTCCTGCGGGTGGTGCCCCATTTTGATGACGCTGCCGTCGGGGTGGAAGCTGGTGAGCTTTTCATTGAATTCCTCGAGCTCCTTGATCGAGCGCGGCGGGCGCTCGGGATCGAGGCCGGCTTCGCGAAACAATTTCTTGTTCCAGATCAGGCCGACGCTTCCTGGCGTGGAGGGCAGTCCGAAAAGGTGGCCCTTGTAAACGCCGATGCGCCAGACCGAGTCAATGTAGTCCTCTTTTTTGATGCCGGCCTCGCGGGCGAGTTTGTCGAGCGGCATGAGCGCGTTGTTCTCGGCGTAGACGGGAAGGCGGTCGCCACACATGCCGGCGACGTCGGGCGGCACTCCGCCTGCGGTGGCCAGCATGAGCTTGCGATCGATCTGGCTCACCGAGCTGTAGTCCACCCAGATGCGGTCCTGGCTCTTGTTGAAGTCGTCCACGATGTGCTTCATCGCGTCGGCTTCGAAGCCTGTCCATTTTTCCCAATAGCGAATGACGACGCGGCCGTGGTGCGTGTTGTCGTGGCAGGCTGCAAGGCCTGCTGCGAGCAGAACGACGGCGAAGGATGAGCAAAACGCGCGGTTGAGGTTCAGCATTGGACGCGAGAACGCGACGAAACGCTTATCCGCAGACGGCGGGGCCTATTCGTGGGGAAAATATGGTCGACACCGAGAAAGTCTTTCTGAGGAGTTGCGGTCGAACCTCAATCATACGATGCGGTCTATTGCCAGCAAGTGGAAAGGAAGCGGATTTGAGAGCGAACGCGCGCGATGCTCGTCGCTGCAGTAGCGCGGAAGCGTTGCCGGATCGTGGCGGTTCCGGGGGTTTTGTCGCGACCTTTTGCCGCCGTTATGGCGGGCACGGAATTTTTTTCAATGCGGTTCGGGGGTGCAATAAAAAGTCCGGCGGTTCGCGACCCGCAAATGATGCGGGCGGAACGGCCGGACTTTTGAAAACGAATTCGACTAGACCGGCTGCTGGCCTCGCTCGATGCGGCGTTGATTCAGATCGTCGCGGATTTTCGCGCAGAAATTGTCGTCGAGTTCGTACCCGAGGAAGAGGAACGCAATCAAAAATGTCCCGATGCCCGGAATGAGGCCCATCATCACATTGATGCCGTGCAAAACATCCGGCGTTTGCACCACATTGGGAGTATAGCCGATCTTCCAAAGAATGACGTTCAGGATGCCGCCACCGCCGATTGCGATGCCCATTTTCTGGGCGAATGTCGTGGACGAAAAGATCAATCCGGTGTTGCGGAGGTTGAACTTCCACTCGCTGTAATCAGCGA
>JBOHXO010000337.1:0-5458 GCA_050737475.1 Chthoniobacterales bacterium | reverse complement strand
AAACTCTGCGTGGCGACCTCCTTGCTGCCCGCGTCGTTGAAAGAGCGTTTGATGAGATGCCTGGCAGCGACGACCCGGCCGTTGTCGTCCACGAAATCCACCGTCTCATCGAGCAAAGTCGCGCTGTCGCCGTCCTTGACGGAAAAAACGTCCTTTTGCTTGAGAACTTTTTCCAGCGGTGTGAATCGTGGTGCGATCCGCTGCTCGTAGCCGGGAGGCGGTGTTCGAAAAAGCTCGGCAGCGTGTGCGCGGGATGCCCCAAGGACGAGCAATGCACAAAGGAGAGTGGGGAAACTCAGGCGCCGCATGAGGAGGCCTTACGTATGATGTCCGATTTTGAATCGCAAGGAGACATCGTTCCCGGCCGGGATTTCACGCTGGGCTCTGGCGACCCGACGAACTCCGCGTTCTTCCGCGTCCGGATGACCGGCACGCCTCAACCGCGCGCCGCGGCTGGCTTTCGAATGACGCTCATTCGCGCGGGAGCGGAGACGCGACCGGAGGCGTCCACGGCGCGAACGACAATTTTGTTCCGCCCCATCTTCAACCGCGCGACGAATTTCCAATTCTCCATGCCGGACGCTGCGCGATAGCGGGCCTTGCCCACCTTAACCTCGACCCGCGCAAGGTCGCCGTCCGTGTCGGCCGCCGTCCCCTTGATCACGTATTTCGCCTTGCTCGTGACGACTGTTTTCTTCCCGCGAATTTCCACGGTCGGCGCGACGAACCGCCCGCTCCAGAGGATCGCCTCGGTGCGCGCCGTCGTCTCATTATAGGCACTGCCACCGACAAGGAACATCGCGCCATCGCTCCAGACAGCGTTTGCCGTCGAAGAGGAAAAATTCGAGGGCAACGTCGCATGTAAATCCACAAAACTGGCCGCCGTCCCGCGCCAGAATCCCGCATGCTGGATCAATCCGCCGGGCAGGAAAGTCCACCCCGCCTGGCAACCGCCCGACACCGCTTCGATGGTCGAGTTGACGGAGCCCGCCGGGTGCAAATCCACGTAGCTCGCGGCGGTGCTGCTCCATATCGCCGCATGCGTGATTGCAGCAAATACCGCGTAGCCGCCTTGTTGAGTGCCGTCCGTGGCGTTGACGAGCGACGCGACCGATCCCGCGGGATGCAGGTCCACAAAACTGAGCGCCGTGCCGGACCAGATGCATGCGTGGTTGATGCCGCCGATCACCGCGCGGCCTCCCTGCTGCGTGGCCGACGCGCCAAAAATCTGCGAGGCCGCCGAGCCCGCGGGATTCAGGTCGTCATAGCCGGTCGCAGCGCCGTGCCAGACCAGCGCATGGGCATTTCCCGCAAAGTAGGCATAGCCCGTCTGGACGGAATCCGTGACCGCACGCACGACGGAGCTGTCCGTGCCAGCCGGCTGCAAATCCACCGCGCTCGCCGCCGTCCCCGTCCAAAACACTCCGTGAAGAATTCCTGCGACAACCGTGTAGCCGCCTTGATGCGTGCCGGTGGTGCTGCTGATCACCGACGTCGTCGCGCCGGCGGGATGAATATCCGCGAAACTGGCTGCCGTCCCGGCCCAGATGGCGGCATGGCTGTCGGAGCCAATGGTAACGGTGCCGGCCTGCGCGGAGTTTGTGATGCTACTTAATACCGATCCATCCGCGCCCGCCGGATGCAGATTCACATGGCTCCATGTTTGCGCGTGAAGCACCGGTGCGGCCAGCGCCATGGAAAGCGCCAGTGCGGCCGCCCTGCAGGGATTCCCGATCATCATGGCAATACGTGTTTGTAAATAATCGTTTTCCACGACGCGCGCGGTCGGGATTAATTCGCATTACTTACGGAAAAATTCCGACACCCGGAGTCGAAGAGAGCGCGGAATCCGCAACTCTCCCGACCCCGGGACATGCGATGTCTTATGCTGCGGCCTTCTGCATGCGATGGACGTCGCTTGCATGGAGCGCGTGGCCGCCAATTCCCCAACTACCCTCTCTGACCTCCTCGATCGTGACCCACGTGACCTCCCGAAGGGCCTCCCCTTCGACGGCCACCATGGCGTCGGTGATTTTTTGAATAATTTCCCCTTTTTGCTCGGGCGTGAACACGTTTTCGATGATGCGAACGTTTACGAGTGGCATGTGACTTTCCTTTGGTTGTTTGTTTCCCCCTCGAGAGTCATTCCCGATTGGAGAGGGCAACCTAATGCCGGCGCGCGACACCTCTCCACGACATAGAATGTAGCAATCCGCTACTATTTCTGTAGCTTGGCAATCCCCTGCGATGAGCATCCACTACGGTCAATTCTGCCCGATCGCCAAAGCCGCCGAAGTGCTCGGCGAACGCTGGACGATTCTCATCCTGCGCGAGCTTCTCATCGGCACGACGCGCTTCAACGACCTGCAGCGCGCGCTCTCGCAAATCTCCCCCTCCCTGCTCACGAAGCGGCTCAATCAATTGCAGGATTCCGGGCTCGTCGTGCGAAAAAATCTGCCCGCCCAGCGGCGCTCGGAATATCATCTCACCGCCGCGGGCCGCGAACTCCTGCCCGTGGTCACTGGACTCGGCGAATGGGGCATGAAATGGGCGCGTGGACAAATGAGCGACGACGAACTCGACGTCGAATTGCTCATGTATGATTTCAGCCGCCGCATTGACGCCGCGCAACTGCCCGGCGGACAAAACGTGGTTCAGTTTTCGTTCATCGGGCTCAGCAAATTCGCACGCTGGTGGATCGTGCTCGAGGAGGGTGGCGGGCGCGAGTTGTGCCTGCAGGATCCAGGCCGGGATGTGGACCTGCAGATTCTCTCGGACCTGCGCACGATGACCGAGATTTGGGCCGGCGATACGGAAATGCGCGCCGCGAAAAAAGACGGCCGGATGAAATTGATCGGCGATCCCGTGTTGATTCGAACAATGCCGTCGTGGCTGCGCATCGGCATGTTCGCCAAAACGCGTCCGCACGCCAAAGCAGCGAAAGCCTGACGCGCCCCATCCCGGACATTGCGCGGGCCGCACCAGGAATCATAATGCGCCGCATGAACGCACGGCGCGCCGGAATGCAGGCCCTTCTGCTGGCTGTCATTGGCCTGCACGCCGCCACGGCGCAGATCCTGCCCGACGGGCGCAGCGGGCACATCAGTCCCTTTCGCGGCGGGCAGACGACTTACATGTTCCGCTGGGACATTCCGCCCGATGCGTATTTCAACAAGAGCTGGCTGCAGCAGCCGCAGGCGCTCGGCTCGCCCTTCGGCCTGCGCTCCGACGCGCTCGATCACGGCATCACGCTCGCCGGCACCTACACGAGCTACACGATGGGCAACGTGACCGGCGGCCAATCCACCGGCGCCGCGTATCTCGACATGCTCTTCGCGAGCGCGATCATTGACTTCGGCAAACTCTGCGGCTGGAACGGCTGGTCGCTCGCGCTCTCCGTGCGGCAAACGGACGGCAGCTTCATCGGCGACATCGTCGGCACGACGCCCATCACAAGCCCGGCGCCGGAGCCGAACCGGTCGTTTCGCTTCGGCGAGATGATGTTGTCGTGGGAGGGCCTTGATCGCACGGTGCAGCTCAGCGCGGGACGACTGATCCTGAACAACGCCTTTGCGCAGATTCCGCAATCATCGCTCTTCCTCAACAGCGCGCTGAGCGGCTATCCCGGCTCGCTCGCAACGGACATCACGTTTTCCGGAACGAACTCCGCGCGCTGGGGCGCAATGCTGCGCTATCAGCCTATCGAGTCGCTCTATCTTCTCACGGGGACGTTCAGTGCCGCGGCGGGCCTCGGGGACAACAATACGCACGGGCTGGATTTCTCGCTGCCGCCGCAATCGGGCACCGTGAGCGTCGCCGAGATTGGATTCCTCACCGGGCACTATTCCTCGCAGCCCGGCATCGCGTCGCCGATTGGCGCGGAGACGTGGTTCGGCGGCATGCCGGGCGCCTACAAGGTCGGCGGCATCGTCTCGACGGCGCCGTTCGAGCAATTCACCACGGGCAACATGGTCTATGGAAACTGGGGCATGTATGCGACGGCGGAGCAAATGGTCTACGCCGAGCATGGCGGTGGGCCGGAGGAAGGCCTGTCGCTCTTCGGCACGTTCACGTATTTCCAGCAGGACCGGAACGAGGTGCCGTGGTTCTTCTCGGGCGGCGCGTTTTATCAAGGGCTGCTGCCCGGCCGGCCGAGGGATCAATGCGGCGCGGCCTTCTCGTGCGCGCTCTTCAGCCGCAGCCTGCGCCACGCGTCGGAGGCCGATGGCGAGCCCGGCCAGACGAACGAAATGGCGCTCGAACTCGCCTATTCCGTATCGCTCACGCCATGGGCCTACATCACGCCGGACCTCCGGGTGCTGGTGAATCCAGGCGCCACGGGGAATCCCACCTCGGTCGTGGTCGGCATCGAGACCGGCATTAGTTTTTGATCCGCCTCAGGCCGCAACGTGGAAATGCCGCCGCCAGCCGCACAACGTCAGCGCGCATGCCGCAAGCAGCATCGCGCAGAACGCGATGCCTCCGGCCATCTTTGCCGGCGTGGACACGAGCCACCCGATGGCAACTGGGCTGACCAATGCTCCTGCGAAGCCCGCGGCATTGACGGTCGGAACTCCCACTGCTGCGTGCTCGCCGGCCAGGATTTCCGGAGGCAGACCCCAGAACGCCGTGGTCGAGGCCAGCATCGCGCCGACGGCGAGCGTTATCAGCGCGAGGGCGGCCCAACGATTATCGGCAGCGCACGCAGCCACCAGCGCGCCCGCGGAGCAAAGCGCGCCTACGGCCGCCACCACGGCGTAGGACCGACGGCGGTCCGTGAATCGGCTCACGACAAGGATCGCCAGTGCGCCGAACAGCCAGGGGATCGTCGAAATCCAGCCGATGACGGCCGGCGATTCCCAGCCCGGCAGGCGAAGGAATTGCGGCAGCCACAGCGTGATGCCAAACGTGCCTCCCACCATGAGAAAATAGGCGAGGCAGAGCCGCCACACGGTCGGGACGCGTAGCGTCCGCAGCACCTGCGCGAGCGTAACCGCTGCCGGCCTCCCGCGACTTAACGTGGACGAGCGGCTGATTTTATCGGCCTCGGCGGACGTCAGCCACGAGGCCGACGAGGGTTGATCCGGCAGCGAGAGGAAGAGCCATATGCCGGCCGCGACGGATGGAATGCCCTCGCAGATCATCAATATCCGCCAGCCGTCGGCGCCCGCGAATGCGGTGAGAATCCATCCCGCAATCGGCCCGCCGATAATGCCGGCGACCGGAACGCTCAAGCCGTAGACGGCCACGACCTGCGTGCGCAGCCGCGTGGGAAACCACCACGAGAGATACAGCACGATCGCCGGCACGAAACCGGCCTCGACCGCACCAAGCAAAAATCGCGCGGCATAGAGCTCCGTCGGTGTTCGCACAAACGCCGTGAGACACGCAACGACACCCCACCCCGCCGCGACAAGGGCGATCCATCGCCGCGCGCCGAGCCTCATCAATACAGCAT
>JBOHXO010000336.1:0-5044 GCA_050737475.1 Chthoniobacterales bacterium | reverse complement strand
CGACAGCACGTAGGCGCCGTCGAGTTTGCCGAGCGAGAGCGGGCGGAAGCCGAACGGGTCGCGCACGCCGATGAGTTCGTTCTCGCCGAGGATGACCATCGAGAATGCGCCCTCCATGCGGCGCAGGGCGGCGAGCGGGTTGTCGCCACCGGCCTTTGCGAGCAGATGCAACGCAATCTCGCTGTCCACGGTCGTCTGGAAAATGGAGCCCTCGGATTCGAGCTCGAGGCGGAGCTGCGCGGCGTTGACGAGGTTGCCGTTGTGCGCGACGGCGAGCTGGCCGCGGGCGGTGTCCACGAGGAACGGCTGCGCGTTTTTCAAGTTGCTCGAGCCGGTGGTGGAATAGCGCACGTGCCCGATGGCGCGATTGCCGCCGAGCGCCTCGAGTTCCTTCATCGTGAAGACCTGCGAGACGAGGCCCATGCCCTTGTGGCTGCCAAACGTGCCGCCTTCGCCGCCGGACGTGACGATGCCGGCGCTCTCCTGCCCGCGGTGTTGAAGCGCGAAGAGGCCGTAGTAGGTGAGGATCGCCGCGTTCGGATGGCCGTAAATCGCGAAGACGCCGCACTCGTGCGCGGGTTTGTGAGACGGAGTGTGCAAGATTACTCGGTCCCGCCGCTGTTTGTGCCGGGACCGTCTTCGTCCTCTTTCGTGTCGTTGGCGGGCTTGATCTCCTTGTCGGGATTGATGCGATGCGTGCCTTTCAACGTGTAAACCTCGCTCTCGCCGGTGAGCCAGACGCGCGTGACGCTCTCGTAGAGTTTCTGAACCGACGCCGCGCTGGGCATGCGAAACTCGATGGTGCCGGCATGCGTGGTGGCGGGATAATTTTTGACGACCTTCGTCGCGGAATCGGGAACGACCTGGTCAACGGCCTCCTTGCCCGCGGCGATGGCCAGGTCGGTCGCGGTTTGCGCGCCGGGAGCGTTGATCGGCGCGTTCACGTCAATCATTTCGAGGAAATAGAATCGCGGATGGAAATTGCCGTTCGTGGTGACGTTGACCTCAGTGACGCGGGCAACGCCGTCGAGGACGTATTGCTGCGTGCTCACGGCGCTGATCGCATTGCGCGCGACGAGATAGGAGCCGCCGGGGAGCTCGGCCTTCCAAAGCGCAAACGGCATCTTGCGGCGCTGGGCCTGTCCATCGTCCTGCTGCGGCCGGTTGTTATTCTGCTGCGCCATGAGCGGGGCCAGCATCGAGAGTGCGACTAGGACAGCTGTGAGAACGCGCTTCATGGAAGTGGGAGTTGGGAAGAGGTGGAATATAGGCGCGGTGTGGACGCGACGCCAGTATTCGTTGCGCGGTTTTGCGGACGCGAAATTCCGCTGGTCTCGCGGCACGACGCGGGCTTTGCTCGCCGCATGATTCGCTACCGCCCCAATGTCGCATTCATCCTGCGCCGGGCGGACGGCCGCATCCTCATCGGCGAACGCAGCGACGTGCGGGGCGCATGGCAGTTTCCGCAGGGCGGCATGGACAAGGGCGAGACGCCCGAGGTGGCGGTGAAGCGCGAGGTGCTGGAGGAAATCTCGCTCACTCCCGCGGACTACCGGCTGGTCGGCAGGCGCGGCCCGTATCGCTACGAATTCCCCGCGGGCCGCACGAAGGACGGCTACGGCGGGCAGGAGCAGGTTTATTTCCTGGCGGAATTCATCGGTGAGGAGGAGTTGATTTTGTCGCGGCCCTCGACGGTGGAATTCAGCGCGGTGCGGTGGATTGCGCCGGCGGAATTCCGGCTTGCGTGGGTCGCGCCGATGAAACGACTTGTTTATTGCGCGGTGCTGCGGGACTTTTTCGACGTGCAGCCGCTGGACATCGGGGAGGAGACCTAATGTTTGCGATTTTCTGGAATTGTATTGACTGGCGGGGAGCGCTCTGGGATTTCCCAGCGCGTTCATGTTTACACTTACGGCTTTTACGCTTATGGCAGGGGCGCTCCTCGGGGGCGTCTGGTGGGTCTGTCGCAACGACCAGGACGCTTCCTAGGCGGCCCTGCTTCTGCTTACCCGCAAGGGAAATTCAGGCAATTTCGAATGGCTAACGACTGGCAGCGATTCCGTTGGGATCTCGACAAAGGGCTGGATGCGTCACGGCCTGTGATGCCTCCGTTCATCTTTCGCGCGGCCGAGAAGGCCGACCTCGACGCCGTCCTGAAGGTCGTTTCCAGCGCCTTGTTGATGGAGCGTGCGTGGACGGGCACCGCCACGGAATTCAGCCATGAGCTCGATGCACGCTGCGAGCGAGCCTTCGAAAACGAAAATCCGCCCTGCGTGGTCGTGCAGCACGGCGCACGCGTGATCGGCGCGTCGGTGCTCGACTCCGAGCCGGCGGCCACGGCGCACCTCATCACCGGGCCCTGCATTCTTCATGAATATCGCTCGCGCGGATTCGGCAGTGCGCTTCTGCAGCAATCGCTCGAGCGGCTTTACTGCGACGGCCTGCGCCATGCACTGGCGCTGGTGCGTGTGAATTCGACGGCAGCGCGTTTCGTGTATCCGAAGTTCGGCGGCACGGCCGAGGCGGTGAAAAATTCCGAGGAACCGCGGCTCGCGGCTTGAGCTGCCCGGCGCCGGAACCGTGATGGGAACCCGCGGCGCGGGATTTCCCTACTTTCGCAATCGCAACGTGATGCGCTTCACCCGCGCGTCGTCGGGCGGGCTCCACGTCGAGACGACCGGATCGTCCTTGAACGCGTTGTGGACGATGCGGCGGTCGTAGGAATTGAGCGGCTCGGTCTGGATCGGGCGGCCGCTGTTGCGCACGGCGTCGGCAAGGTGCTGGACTTTTGCGACGAGCGCGTCGTCGCGGATATCGCGGTGGTGCTCGACGTCCACGATCACGCGGGGAGCGCCGGTGTTGGCGGAGAGCAACAGGCGGTTGAGCAGATATTGAATATCCTCGAGCGTCTGGTCGCGGCGGCCGATCAGCAGATCCGCCTCGTGCGTGTAAATCTGCAGCACGGCGTGGCCGTCGCGCTCCTGCTCCTCGATCTCAAATGCGAAGCCGAGGTAACCCAGAATTGTATCCAGTATTTCCTTCGGCGTTTCGTTCATTTTACGACGGGCGTTTTTTCCGCGGTTTCGACCCGCCCGGACCCGGCCGTTTCTTGACGACTGCCATTTTCTCCAGCGTCGGCAACGGCCTGTTCCGCGTCAGGTAGAGTTGCACGATAGAGAAAAGATTCTGCGTTGTCCAATACAGCGAGAGCGCGGAGGCGTAGTTGTAGGCGAAGACGATGAAGATCACCGGCATGAACATGAGGATGCGCTGCTGCGTGGCGTCGCCGCTCTTCGGGCTGATCGCCATTTGCCAGAGCATCGTGCCGGCCATGACGAGCGGGAGAATATTGATCGGGAAGCCGAGGATGTGGCCGACGGTATCGGGCTGGGAAAGATCGGGGACGAGGCCGCCGAGGAACGAGCTGTTGCGCAGCTCGATGGCGGTGCCGAGCATGCCGTAGAAGCCGAAGAAGATGGGAATCTGGATGAGCATCGGCAGGCAGCCGCTGAACGGGTTCACCCCGTAATCGCGGTAGAGCTTCATCATCTCCTGGTTCATCTTCGTCGGGTCGTCCTTATATTTCTCCTTCATCTCCGTCATTTTCGGAGAGAGGGCCGACATCTTGCGCATCGAGTTCGTGGCCTTGTTCTGCAGCGGCCAGAGCATGGTTTTGATGATGAGCGTGAGGACGATGATCGCGACGCCGTAGGACTTGAAGACGTCGTGCAGCAGGTTCATCGCCCAGAGCAGGAATTCGCTGATGAACCCGAACCAGCCGAAGTTCAGCACCGCCTTTTCGTCGTAGGGCAGCTTCGCAAGGCGCGGACCTTCCTTCGGGCCAGCATAGATGGTGAATTTCTGTGTGGTGGATTTTTGCGGCTCGAGCGTGAAACCGGCGAATCCCAACGCGCCCTGCAGTCCATACACCGGCGCGCTGCCGGGCTCTCCCGGCACGACGAAACGCGACGTCCACACGGACGACGCCTTCGGCTCGACCGCGGAGACGATGGTGCAAAAATACTGGGTCGCCACGCCTGCCCACTGGATGTCGGCCAGCGTCTCGGAAAAAGTTTCCTGCGCCGGATGGATCTGGATGCCGATGAGCGGAATGACGGAGGCGTTGAACGCGTTGACGTCGCGACCGCGCATGCCGCCGCTGTTGGCCCAGTCGAACCGCGTGTAGGTCGGCAGGTCGAGCTTGTGAATCGGCGCGGCCGAGCCCGTGCTGACGAAATACCCGGGGCGCGAAAGCGTGATCGCGGTGGGATTGCGGAAGGTGATTTCGAGGTTCGCCACGTAGGGCGCCTCGGCCGAGTTGTTCGGCGGCAGCGTGAATTTTTTCACGATCTCGAGTCCGTCGCCGTCGCGCTTCGTGAAGGTCACCGTGTTGTTCGCGGCATCCACCTTCATCTCGAATCCGCCGAGCGCCGTGCCGGGCGTGGTCGCCAGTGCGCCGATCGGCATGCGGCGGTCGCCATTCAACGTCACGGCGCCTCCCTCGCGAGTGTGCTTCACCAGGCGGACCGCCTCGATGCCGCCGGTGTCGTTGTTGAAAATGTAGTCGGCGCTCTCGTCCTTTTTCCCCTCGGAAGTGAGCTCCTCATTGCGCGCAGCCATCACGGCCTGCGGAATGGCGGACGGAACCGCAGCCGGCGTGGTCGCAGGCGTGGTGGCTGTCGCCGGGGTGCCGGTGGGCGAAGGCTGTGCGGCCGCGGCGGCCAGCGCCTTTTGCCTGCGCAGTTCGTCCTGCTGCTTCAAATACGGGCCATAGGTGGCATTGTAATACCACTGCCAGCTAAGAAATGCGGCGATGCAGAGGCCGATGACAATCCAGGTTTTGCGGTCCATTCGAAAAGAAATTTATGCGTGGCGTTGCGGCAATGGGGCGTGCCTGTCGGGTAATTGGTCGCGCCTGTCCGGCACGGGATCATATCCATGGCCGCCCCACGGGTGGCAGCGACAGATGCGGCGGAGCCCGAGCCAGCCGCCCTGCAAGGCGCCATGGGTGCGGACGGCCTCGGCGCAGTAGCACGAGCAACTG
>JBOHXO010000335.1:0-2044 GCA_050737475.1 Chthoniobacterales bacterium | reverse complement strand
TTTTCAGCGCGGAATACGCGCCGGCGCAAAACGTCTTCCCCGACACGATGCTCGAGAAGCACGGCGTCTATCCGCTCTATTGCGGCAAGGGGCTGGTGTATCTGCTGTGCTCCGAGCGCGAGAATTTCGCATTCGAGGACGAGTGGCTCTCGACCGGCTCGGAGGAATACCGCTTCATCAAGGTGCTCTGCGATCGCGACGGCATCTTCGAGGCCATCACGCGCAACCGCGGCCGCGGCGCACATGCTGCCGCGGCGGAGGTCATCACCGGCGAGCTGGAGTATTCTGACAACACGAATCTCGTCGAGATCGAGGCCGCCGAGATGCAGCGGCTGAACCCGTCGAGCATCCACGCCACGCCCGAGCAGATCGTCCATTGGGTGCTCTACCGCGCCATCAGTTCCCGCGCGAGCGACCTTCACGTCGAAAAATATTTCAACACCGCCCGCTTCCGCGCCCGCATTGACGGCGAGCTGCAGGTCGTCCACTCGTGCCCCGAGGAATCGCTGCCGCGCTTCATCAGCCTCATCAAAAACTACTCGAACATGGGTCACCAGCGGCAGGATGCGCAGGACGCGCGCTTCGCCATGAGCATCGGCAAGCGTCGCATTGACTGCCGCGTCTCCGCCATTCCGTGCCGCCGCGATTTGCAGAAACTCACGATCCGATTCCTCGACAAGCAGGACGGCGTGAAGCGCCTCACCGAACTCAACCTCACGCCGCGCCAGTCGAACATCATCAGCGAGACGATGAATCGAGACCAGGGGCTCGTCCTCGTCACCGGCCCCACCGGCAGCGGCAAGACCACGTCGCTCTACGCGTTCATCAACAGCATCAATCGCGAGGGCATCAACATCCACACGATCGAGGATCCCATCGAATACGAGATCGAGGGCATCAACCAGACGCAGACCGACCCGATCAACGGCATTGATTTTCCGCAGGGCCTCCGCCGGTTGCTGCGCGCCGATCCCGACGTCATCCTCATCGGCGAATCCCGCGACGAGGAAACCGCAAACGCCGCCGTGAACGCCGCGCTCACCGGCCACCTCGTGCTCACCACGCTGCACGCGAACGACAGCCTGCGCGCCGTCAGCCGTCTCATTTCAATGGGCCTGCCGCCCTATCTGCTCGCCGACGCGCTCGCACTCAGCCAGGCACAGCGCCTCGTCCGCCGGCTCTGCACCTACTGCAAGCGCCCCTCGCCGCTCACGGACGACATTCGCCGGCTCTACGAAAAAAACCGCATCGAGATTCCCGCCGACGTCACGACGCTCTACACGAAGTGCGGTTGCAGCGAGTGCCACGACACCGGCTACTCCGGCCGCATCGCGCTCATGGAAATGTGCCCGGTCACGTCGGACATCGCGGACCTCATCGGCTCGAATGCCCCGCAGAGCGAGATGCGCGAAGTCGCGTTTCGCCACGGCGTGCTCTCACTCTACCAGGAAGGTCTCACGCAGGTTTTCTCGGGCCACACGTCGCTCGAGGAGATCAGCCCGCTGAGCTATACGTCCTCGTTGTGATGCCGCTCCTGCGTGAAGTCGCTGGCCTGCATTAATGTGGTGGCGAGCGTGGAGAGCTTCACCGGCTTGTTGAGATAGCTGTTCATGCCGGCATCGAAACAGCGCTGGCGTTCCGTCGGGAAAATGTTTGCCGTGAGCGCGGCGATGAACGCGGGCTGGACGTTGCGCGAGGCTCTTTCGATGGCGCGTATTTTTTCCGTGGCCTCGATGCCGTCCATCTCGGGCATCTGCAAATCCATGAGCACGCAAGCCGGGCGCTCGCTGCTGTAGATTTCGACGGCTTCCTTTCCATTCTGCGCCGCAAGCGGCTCGTAGCCGAGCCGGCGGATGAGCGCGAGGAGGAGCTTGAGGTTCACGCGGTCGTCCTCGACGAGCAGGATATCCAGCGGATATTTTTCAGCGAAGGACGCGGTGAGCGGCTCGTGCTGCGCGCCTTCATCGGGCGCGAGGCGCGGGGCCGCCTCCTCGAGCGGAATTTCGACGACGAATTCCGAGCCCTGTCCCGGCATGCTCCGCAC
>JBOHXO010000334.1:0-4744 GCA_050737475.1 Chthoniobacterales bacterium | reverse complement strand
GATACACGCGAAGCACGTCAGAGACCGCAATGCTGAAGGGATAGGGCTCGCTCGCCTCCACCTGGCCGCGCAGCCGGGCAAGCTCGGCCAGCGCCTGTTCTCCCGGGGTGAGACGAACGGTCGGTTTGCGCCGTGTCGCGATGAACCAAATCACCAGTCCGATGAGCGCGAGTGCCGCAAGCGCGACCGCGACCACCATCCAGACCGGATATGGAAAAAACGAAACGGGCCCGACGATGTCGTGGAGCGGCGCGGGCGTCGGTGCGGCGGCCTGGGGATTCATGATCCGAGCCTCCTTTCGCGTGTTTCGAAGAACGTGCGCAGCGGCATGAGGTAATCCTTGTCCGTTCGCAACGGGATCGAATCAATGCGCCGTTGGCGCAACAGGCGCGCGAGGTCCGCGTGGCGGCGCTCCTCGATGGCGGCAAACGCATTGGCCACCGCCCGGCTGCTTGTATTGATGTCAATCTGCTCGCCGGTCTCGGCATCCTCGAGCGTGAGAATGCCGACGGGCGGCAACTCCTCCTCGCCGGGATCAATCACCGGCATTGCGACGAGGTCGTGGCGCTTCGCGGTGATCGTGAGCGGCTTGGAAAAATCGGCGCTCATGAAATCGGAAATCATGAAAACCACCGCGCGACGCGGCACCACCTTGTTGAGGTATTCGAGCGCGCCGGCGAGATTGGTGCCGCGGCGCCGCGGTTCGAAATAGAGCATTTCGCGAATGACGCGCAGCGTGTGCAGGCGGCCTTTTTTCGGCGCAATGAACAGCTCCACCTCGTCGGTAAAAAGAATCAGGCCGACCTTGTCGTTGTTCTGGATCGCGCTGAACGCCAGGATCGAAGCCACCTCGGCGGCGAGCTCGCGTTTGCTATTCTCGATGCTGCCGTAGGTGCCCGACGCGCTCACGTCCACGACGAGCATCACGGTCATCTCGCGCTCCTCGGTGAATTTCTTCACGTAAGGCGTGTTCATGCGCGCGGTGACGTTCCAGTCAATCGTGCGAATCTCGTCGCCGGGCGTGTATTCGCGCACCTCTTCGAAGTTCATGCCACGGCCCTTGAACACGCTCTGGTAGGCGCCTGCGAACGAAGCATCCACGAGGCGGCGCGTCCGCAGCTCGATGCGTCGGATCTTTTTAAGAATCTCTCCGGGTTCCTGCATGGTCGTGTGATACAGCGTGGGAGTTTTTCAACTCTCAACCATCAACTCGGCAAAGCGTCAGGGCACCTGCAGCCCCGCGAAAATCTTTTCGACGATGCTCTCGCTCGTCACGGCCTCCGCCTCGGCCTCATAGCTGATTGCGATGCGGTGGCGCAGAATGTCGAGACCCACGTCCTTCACGTCCTGCGGTGTGACGTAGCCGCGGCCGCTGAGGAATGCGCGCGCCTTCGCAGCAAGCGTGAGATAGATCGTCGCACGCGGCGAGGCGCCGTAGCGAATGAGACCGTCGAGCTTGAGATTGAATGAACGCGGTTCGCGCGTCGCCCACACGATATCCACGATGTAATTCTTCACGCGATCGTCCACATAGATCGCATTCACGATGTCGCGAGCGGCAAGAATCTGCTCCGCCGGCACGACGGGCATGACGTCGAGCCGCGGCGCGGACGTGGCCATCGCATCGAGGATGGCGCGCTCCTCCGTGCGGGTCGGGTATCCGACGTTCACCTTGAACATAAAACGATCGAGCTGCGCTTCGGGAAGCTGATAGGTGCCCTCCTGCTCGATGGGATTCTGCGTGGCCAGCACGAGGAACGGATCAGGCAGTTTGAACGTCTGGTCGCTGATCGTGACCTGGCGCTCCTGCATCGCCTCGAGCAGGGCGCTCTGCACCTTGGCGGGGGCGCGGTTGATTTCGTCAGCGAGAATCAGATTTGAAAAAATGGGCCCGAGCTTCGTGGTGAACACGCCCTCGCGCGGATTGTAGATGAGCGTGCCGATGAGATCGGCCGGCAGGAGATCGGGCGTGAATTGCAGGCGCTGGAATCCGGTGTGGATGCACGCCGCGAGCGTGCGGACCGTGAGCGTTTTCGCGAGGCCTGGCACGCCTTCGAGAAGCACGTGGCCATTCGTGAGAAGGCCCATGATGAGGCGATCCACGAGATTTTTCTGGCCGACGACGACGCGGCTGACTTCCTGCTGCAGGGGCTGGACCCACTGGCTGGCTTGCTGGACTTGCTGGTTGAGTTCCTGGGTGCTGACCGACATATGGGGATATTTGAAGTTCTTCACGGTTTACCCGCGAATGCTTTATCTGACAGCCTTTGCGGGCGGTTGTTCATTTTTTAACGTTAAAAAATCATTCAGGTTCCGAGGCGGGCTTTGATGGCTTCCGCGCGCGCGAGGGCATCGTCCACGGTATCGGCCAGCACACAGAGGTGACCCATCTTGCGGCCGGGGCGCGCCTCGCGCTTTCCGTAGAGATGCAGTTTCACATTCGGATCGCACAGCACCGCGCTCCAGTCGGGTTCGCCGGATTTCCAAAGGTCGCCGAGAAGGTTGAGCATCACGACGGGACGCAGCAATTCCGTCGAGCCTGGCGGCAGTCCGCAGATCGCGCGCACCTGCTGCTCGAACTGGCTGGTCATGCACGCATCGAGCGAAAAATGGCCGGAGTTGTGCGGGCGTGGAGCCAGCTCATTCACGAGCACCCGACCATCAAGTGTGAGAAAAAACTCCGTGGTGATGAGGCCGACCACATCGAGTGTTTCCGCGACGCGGGTGGCGATGGCACGCGCCCCGGCGAGCGCGGATTCCGGAATGCGGGCCGGAACGATCGAGAAATCGAGGATGTGATTCGTGTGGCGATTTTCCGACGCGGGGAAGAGCGTGACGTTCCCGTCGAGATCCCGCGCGCAAACGATGGAAAGCTCGTGCGTGAAATCCACCAACGCTTCGAGCACCGCACGCGTGTTTCCAAATGCCGCCCAGATGGCCTCCGCGTCATCCCCGCTTTTCACGCGCAACTGCCCCTTGCCGTCGTAGCCGAAGCTTGCGGTTTTCAGCACGCCGCGACCGTTCAATTCCTCCAGGGCGCTGCCAAGCGTCCCCACGGAATCCACCACCCAGAAGCGCGTGCACGGGATGTTGTTCGCAGCGAGGAAGTTTTTTTCGCGCTCGCGGTGCTGGCAGATGTGCAATGCCTCGCCGCGGGGGCGCACCGGGACTGATCTGCCGACGATTTCCAGCGCGGCGAGCGGGATGTTTTCGAATTCATACGTGGCGACGTCCACGCCGCCGGCGAATCGCCCGAGCGCCGCGGCGTCCGCAAACGAGGCGTTGATTTCGAGATCGCTCACCTGCCCCGCCGGGCAATCCTTTTCCGGTTCGAAGACATGCACGCGGTAGCCGAGCTTGCTGGCCTCGAGCGAGAACATGCGCCCGAGCTGGCCGCCGCCGAGCACGCCGATCACGGATCCGGGCGGAATGAAATTGCGTCGCGTTCGCGCGGACGAGTCCGTAGGTTTTCCGTTTTCGCTCAAATTCATGGACCGCGTGGTTTACGGTATCGCGCTGGTGATCGTTACGGTCATCCGCGCGCTGCCGCTCAAAGTTTGTTTCGTTCTGGGCATGTGCATCGGCGCCGTGCTTTGGGCGATCCTGCCGGGCTACCGACGCCTCGCAAGGGAAAATTTGCAACGCGCATTCGGCCGCGAGAAATCGCCCGCCGACATTCGCAGGATGACCTTCCGCCATTTCACGACGCTGGGTGCGAATACCTGCTGCGCCTTCAAAATGGCGGCGCTGAACGTGAGGCAGGTGCGCGCGTGCATGACGTTTGAAAACGAGGGCGGCCTGGTCGGCGCGCTCGACAAGGGGCGCGGCTGTGTTTTCGTGATCAGCCACATCGGCAACTGGGAACTCCTCGCACAGCTCACCAGCGCGGCGCCGGGCTACAAGGCGAGCACGATCTACCAGGCGATCCGCAACAAGGGGATAGACGACATCATCAACAACGATCGGCGCGCGAAAGGCATCATCACGCTCGATCGTAAGCGAGGGGTGAGCAAGGCGATCTCGCTGATTCGCGAAGGCGGGCTTGTTGGCGTATTGATTGATCAACATTCGGGCGACGCCGGAATATGGACGCCATTCTTCGACTCACTCGCCTCCACCTCGCCGCTGGCCGCCACGCTGGCCACAGGCACAGGCGCGGTCGTCCTGCCCTGCGCGATCTACACGGATGGATTCGCCCACTGGCGTTTTGTCGTCGGCGATGAGATTGATTACGACAGAAACGATGCGGAAGCCCTTACAGCAAAGCTCAACCGGACGCTCGAGGCGCAGATTCGCCGTTCGCCGGCCGATTGGTTCTGGGTGCACAACCGCTGGAAGATGCCGCACCCCGACTTCCTGCTCGCCCGCACGAAGCGCGGCATTTATCTACCGCCCGATTACGATTCCATGAACCTGCGCCCGTTCCGTATCCTTATTCGTTCCAGCAACTGGCTCGGCGACGCCGTGATGAGTTCGCTCGCCGTGCGCGCGATCAAGCAGGGCCGGCCCGATGCGCGAGTCACGATCCTCACGCGCGACAAGCTCGCGGATTTCTGGCGCTCCGTGCCGGAGGTGGATGAAATCGTGGCCGTGCCGGAGGACGCCGGCGTGCTCAAGGTCGCGTGGCGGATTCGCAAGCGCTTCGACGTCGCGGTGCTGTTTCCAAATTCCACACGCAGCGGGCTCGAGGTCTGGCTGGCGGGTATTCGCCGGCGCGTCGGGTATGCCGGCCACAAGCGTGAAT
>JBOHXO010000333.1:0-2438 GCA_050737475.1 Chthoniobacterales bacterium | reverse complement strand
TTTCTTTCCCCCGCGCTCGAGGAGGCAAAACAAATCGTGGGCGGCTGGATGCGCGATGCGGGACTCGATGTCTTCGAGGACAAGGCCGGCAACTTGATAGGGCGCCTGGATTGCGGCGATCCCGCAGCGGGCACGGTGGCTTGCGGATCGCATCTGGATTCGGTGCGAAATGCCGGACGCTTCGACGGCCCAATGGGAGTCGTTGCCGGAATTCTCGCCGCGGAGCGCGTGAACGAAACCGCGAAAACCCTGCCATATCACATCGAAGTCGTCGCATTCTCGGACGAGGAGGGCGTGCGATTTCAAACGACCTATCTCGGCAGTCGTTTTTATACGGGCAAACTCGGCGATGTGGAGCGTGCCTTTGCGGATGCAAATGGCGTCACGGTGGGAGAGGCAATCGCACGCCACGCACCGCGTTTTCCCGCGCCGCCGCCGCGCAAACTGATCGGCTACATCGAGGCTCACATCGAGCAGGGCCCCGTGCTCGAGGCGGAAAAACTTCCGCTCGGAATCGTCACGGCAATCGCCGGGCAGACGCGTGTGCGAATCACCGTGACGGGAAAAGCCGGTCACGCCGGCACCACGCCGATGACCATGCGCCGCGACGCGCTGGCGGGGGTGGCGGAATGCGTGCTGCTCATCGAAAAAATGGCGCGGCTCGCGGACGGCCTTGTCGCGACGGTCGGACAGCTTGAAATACGCACGTCCGCGAGCAATGTGATTCCGGGCGAAGTCGTTTTCTCGATTGATATCCGGCACGCCGACAATGAAGTGCGCCAGCGATTTTGCCGCGATTTGTTCGCTGGAATCGAAAAGTCGCTGCAGGCGCGCGGCCTCACATCGCGAATCGAAATTCCGCTCTCGGCGCCCGCCGCGAGATGCAGTCCGCGCCTGTGTGACCGTCTCGCGGCAATCGTCGAGCGCCATCAGTCGCGCTGTCCGCGACTCGTGAGCGGCGCGGGACATGACGCGGTTGCGCTTGCCGAGGTGACCGACGCGACGATGCTTTTCGTGCGCTGCCGCGATGGCTTGAGCCATCACCCGGATGAATTTGCATCCGCCGCCGACATTGCGCTGGCGGTGGAAGTGCTTTCGGAATTTCTCACGGAATTTCCCCACCATGCCTGATCTCATCATTCGCAACGCAAATGTCCCGGGCGCAGCGACTGCCGACATCGCTGTCGAAAACGGCATCATTGTCGAAATGGCGCCAGCCATTGCGGGCACGGCGAACGACGAAATGGACGCGACGGGACTGCTCGTGCTGCCGGGCGTTTTCGACGCGCACGTCCATTTCAACGAGCCCGGTCGCGTTCATTGGGAAGGCTTCGCCACCGGCTCTCGCGCACTGGCTGCAGGCGGCGGAACGTCGTTCGTGGACATGCCGCTCAACGCATCGCCTCCCACGATTGATCGCGAATCGTTCGAGCAAAAACGCGTGGCAGGCGAGGCGGCGTCCGTGCTGGATTTCGCGTTGTGGGGCGGACTTGTTCCTGGAAATTCCGACAGGCTCGAGGAACTCGCGGAGTGCGGCGTGGTCGGCTTCAAGGCGTTCATGATTGATAGTGGTATTGCGGATTTTCCGGGCGTGGATGCGAGCGTGCTGCGCGAAGGAATGAAGATTGCGGCCCGTCTTGGTCTGCCGGTTGCGGTGCATGCGGAGGACGAGGCGATGATCGCGGAAAAATCGAACGCCGCGCGGCAATTCGGAAATACCGGCGTGCGCGGCTATCTTGATTCCCGTCCGCCGGAATCCGAATTGAACGCCGTGCGCGTCGCCCTGGAAATCGCCGGCGAAACGCGCTGCCGGCTGCAGATCGTCCACGTGAGCTGCCCCGAGGCGATCGAGTTGATTTCGTCTGCGAAGGCCGGCGGTGTGGACGTGACGAGCGAAGTCTGCCCGCATCACCTGCTGCTCAACGAGGATGCGATGTTCCGTCACGGAGCTTTCGCGAAATGCGCTCCGCCGCTGCGCAACGAATCCCGCCGCGCAGCGCTGTGGGACGATCTGCCGCGCATTGACAGCATCGGCTCCGACCATTCTCCCGCGCCACCGGACATGAAGCAGGGTGACGATATGTTCAAGGTCTGGGGCGGCATCATGGGTTGCCAGCACGGCTTTCTCCTGCTCCTTGATGCCGTGCTGGAACGCAACTCCGGACGGCTGCCGGACGTTTGGGAAAAGATGACTTCGCACCCCGCACGGCGGCTTGGACTGGGAACGCGCAAGGGCCGCATCGCACCGGGTTTCGACGCGGACATCATATTCGTCGAGCGCACGGAGCGGCGCGAAATCACCGCCGCCGAACTGCTCTACAAACACAAAACCTCGCCTTACGTCGGCGCGGCGATCCAGTCGCGGGTCGTCCGATCGTTGTTGCGCGGGCACGATGTTGGCTTGTCCGGCGCGACGGGATGCTTTCTACCTAGGCAAT
>JBOHXO010000332.1:0-1938 GCA_050737475.1 Chthoniobacterales bacterium | reverse complement strand
TCTCGATGCAGAATTTTTCGATCTCGGCGTGCGTGACGTCCGCGGTGTGCTGCGTGGAGATGACGACGTTTGCGATGGAGATCGGCTTGCCGTCCTCATACACGACGGAAACCTGGCTCTTCGCGTCGGGACGGAGCCACGGCACTTTACCGCTCTTGCGGACCTTGGTGAGTTCGCGGCCGAGACGATGGGCAAACATGACCGGCGCCGGCATCAATTCCTTGGTCTCGTTGCAGGCGTAGCCGAACATCAATCCCTGGTCGCCCGCGCCCTGCTCGGCGGTCTTCTTGCCCTTCACCTTCTTCGCGTCCACGCCCTGCGAAATGTCGGGCGACTGCGCGGTAAGCAGGTTGGTGATGAAAATTTTGTCCGCGTGAAAAACGTCGTCGTCGTTCACATAGCCGATCCCGCGGATCGCCTTGCGGATGATGGCCTCGTAATCGAGTTTTGCCTTCGTCGTGATCTCTCCGCCGACGACCACCATGTTGCTCTTTACGAAAGTTTCGCACGCCACACGGCTGAATTTGTCCTGAGCCAGGCAGGCGTCGAGGACGGCATCGGAAATGGTATCGGCGACCTTGTCGGGATGGCCTTCACCTACGGATTCGGACGAAAAAATATAACGACGGGGCATGGTATTGTTGTGGAACGTATGAAAATATGTAAATATTTTGATAAGTCAAATGCCGTCAATTCTAAAATCCTTCCGTGTGCTCTCGGACCCGACACGCCTGCGGCTGCTGCGGCTGCTGCACGAGGAGGAACTCACGGTCGCCGAGCTTCAGGAAATTCTCTCCATGGGCCAGAGCCGCATTTCCGCGAGTCTTGCGCTCCTCAAGCGCGAACGCCTCGTCGCCGCGCGCCGTGTGGGGAAAAATATTTTCTACAGCGCGGAAATTGACGCCGACTCTCCGCTGACGAATCTCCTCGCGCTGGCCGCGGACGAAATCCGCGAGTCGAAGCACGACCAATCCGCGCTCGCGCTGGCGTTGCGCCGCCGCAAGGACCGCGCCGCCGAGTATTTCAACCGCCTCGCCGGAAAATTTGGCCGCACCTACATTCCCGGCCGTTCGTGGCAGGCGCTCGCGCATGCATTGCTGCACCTGCTGCCGCCGATGGTCATCGCCGACCTCGGCGCCGGCGAAGGCACGATGTCCCAGCTTCTCGCAAAGCGCGCGAAGAAGGTGATCGCCGTGGACAGCTCGGAAAAAATGGTCGAGTTCGGCGCGAACCTCGCGAAGGAACACGGTTTCAAGAATCTCGAATACCGCCTTGGCGACATCGAGGCGCCGCCGATCGAAAAGGGCTCCGTGGACATCGCGCTCTTCAGCCAGGCGCTGCACCACGCCGTCCATCCCGCGAAGGCCATCCAGGCCGCATTCCGCATTTTGAAATCCGGCGGACGAATCGTCATTCTCGACCTCGCCAGCCACAGCTACGAGCAGGCCCGCGAACTCTACGCCCATGAGGCCCTCGGGTTCTCCGAGGTGGAACTCGACCGGATGCTCAAGGCCGCCGGTTTCAAGCAGGTGGATATCTCGACCGTCTCGCGCGAAAAACACGCGCCGCATTTCCAAACCATCCTCGCCGTCGCAAACAAGCCGTAGAAATTTTGTCACCTTTCTCCGCGCCGCGGCACTGGAAGACAAATGAACAATTCCAATTCCACCGACGCCGAGCTTGTCACCGCCACGCTGCGCGGCTCACGAGAAGCCTTTGGCACGCTGGTCGAGCGGCATCAGCAATTTATCTGCGCATTGGCTTACGCCAGGACCGGCTCGGTCGCCGCATCCGAGGACATCGCGCAGGATGCCTTTATCGCGGCCTGGAAAAATCTGGCTGCGCTCCGCGTGCGCGAGAATTTCCGTGGCTGGCTCTGCGGCACCACGAGGAATCTTGCGGCGAAATTTCATCGTCGCTGCATTACGTCCACTCCGT
>JBOHXO010000331.1:0-4259 GCA_050737475.1 Chthoniobacterales bacterium | reverse complement strand
CGCGGTGAGCGAGTTGTCGCCCTTGACGATGGACTCGTAGATGCGCGTGCGGCCTTGCACGTCGTCGGATTTGACGGTGAGCAATTCCTGCAGCGTGTAGGCTGCGCCGTAGGCCTCGAGCGCCCAGACTTCCATTTCGCCGAAGCGCTGGCCGCCGTATTGCGCCTTGCCGCCGAGAGGCTGCTGCGTGACGAGCGAGTAAGGTCCGACCGCACGGGCGTGGATCTTGTCCGCGACCAGGTGGCCGAGTTTCAGCATGTAGATGATGCCGACGACGACCTGCTGATCAAATTGATCGCCGGTGCGTCCATCATACAACGTGGATTTGCCGGTTTCGTTGATCCAGGTGTAACCCTCCACTTTCCTGGCGTCGCGGAGATACTCGCGGATCTGCGGCTCTGCGATACCGTCGAAAACGGGCGTCGCAACCTTGAATCCAAGGGCGCGGGCGGCGATGCCGAGGTGCGTCTCGAGCACCTGGCCGACGTTCATTCGGCTCGGCACGCCGAGCGGATTGAGCACGATGTCAACGGGTGTTCCGTCGGAAAGATACGGCATGTCCTCCTCGGGCACGATCTTCGCGACCACGCCCTTGTTGCCGTGGCGGCCGGCCATCTTGTCGCCGACGCTGAGCTTGCGCTTGCTGGCGATGTAGACCTTGACCTGCTTGATGATGCCGGGATCCACGTCGTCGCCGCTTTCGACGAGACCGATCTTTTCTTCCTTCTCGCGGGCGAGGTCCTCGAACTTGTGTTCGAACTGGCCGATGATCTCGCGGATTTTGTTGCGGATCGGGCTCGGGTCGATTTCGACGTGCTGGTATACGGAGGCGAGCTTGCGAAGAAGCTGCTTCGTGATCTTGCGGTTCGCCGGGATGATGATTTCGCCGGTCTGCGCGTTGACGACGTCGAGCGGGATCTTCTCGCCGAGCAGGACGTTCGAAAGCGCCTCGGTGAGCTGCTCGTGCAGCTCGTCCTCGCGGCGCTTGTGATCCTCGAGGATCATCTTCTGCTGACGCTTGGATTCGGCGGGCGTCATTTTTGCGCGGGCGATTTCCTTTTTCGAGGAAACCTTCACGTCCATCACGATGCCGTAGGTGCCGGAAGGAACCGTCAACGACGTGTCCTTCACGTCCGCGGCCTTCTCGCCGAAGATGGCGCGCAGGAGGCGCTCCTCGGGGGCGAGTTCGGTCTCGGATTTCGGTGTGATCTTGCCGACGAGAATGTCGCCGGGCTTGACCTCCGCACCGACGCGAATGACGCCGTCCGGGCCGAGATTTTGCAACGCTTCCTCGCTGACGTTCGGAATATCGCGTGTGATTTCCTCGGGGCCGAGCTTGGTGTCGCGGGCGCCGATCTCGAATTCGTCAATGTGGATGGACGTGTAGATGTCCTCCTTCACGACTTTCTCGGAGATGAGGATCGCGTCCTCGAAGTTGTAACCGTTCCACGGCATGAACGCGACGAGCACGTTGCGGCCGAGGGCGAGTTCGCCGTTCTCGGTGTTCGGACCGTCGGCGATGACCTGGCCTTTCTTGATGGCCTGGCCTTTCTTGACGATCGGCTTTTGATTGATGCACGTGCTGGCGTTCGAGCGCATGAACTTGCGCATCTCGTAGACGTGAACGTCGTTCGCCGGGTCGTGCTTGATCTTCTTCTTGCCCTCGGGCAGATCGCCATCCTTCGTGATGATGATGTGCGTGCCCGTGACCGATGCGACCTTGCCGGTCAACTCGGAAAGAATGACCGCCTTGGAATCGCGTGCGACGCGGCCTTCGATGCCGGTGCCGACGAGCGGTGCGTCCGAAATGAGGAGCGGCACGCCCTGGCGTTGCATGTTCGAGCCCATGAGCGCGCGGTTCGCGTCGTCATGCTCGAGGAACGGGATCAATCCAGCCGCGACGGATACGAGCTGCTTCGGCGACACGTCCATGTATTGGACCTGGTCGGGCGTGGCCTCGACGAACTCACCGCGGTAACGCGACGAGACCGTCTCGCCAAGGAACTTGCCCTTGTCGTCCACGACGGCATTCGCCTGCGCGATGTAGAATACTTCCTCGCGATCACCGGTGAGATAATCCACCTGGTCGCTGACCTTGCCGTTGATGACCTTGCGATACGGCGTCTCGATGAAGCCGAAATCGTTGACGCGGGCAAACGTCGAGAGCGAGCTGATGAGACCGATGTTCGGGCCTTCCGGCGTTTCGATCGGACAAATGCGGCCGTAGTGCGAAGGATGCACGTCGCGGACTTCGAAGCCCGCGCGGTCGCGGCTCAAGCCTCCTGGCCCGAGGGCCGAGAGACGGCGCTTGTGGGTCAGCTCCGACAGCGGATTCGTCTGATCCATGAACTGCGAAAGCTGCGAGCGGCCGAAGAAATCGCGCACGACGGCGGAGAGCGCCTTCGGGTTGATCAGCTTCTGCGGCGTGATGTGCTCGGTGCCCGCATCATAAAGAGTCATGCGCTCGCGGACGAGACGCTCCGTGCGGGCGAGGCCCACGCGGCACTGGTTCGCGAGAAGTTCGCCGACGGTGCGCACACGGCGGCTGCCGAGGTGATCAATGTCGTCCACCATTCCCTCGCCGCGCTTGAGCTCGAGGAGATATTTCATCGCAGCAACGAAGTCTTCCTTCGTGAGCACGCGGATCGCCTGGTCAACGGTAACGTCGAGTTTCTGGTTGATCTTGTGACGGCCGACGCGGCCGAGATCGTAGCGCTTCGGGTCGAAGAACAGTCGCTTGAGCATGCTGCGCGCATTCTGAACGGTCGGCGGATCGCCAGGGCGGAGCTTGCGGTAGATGTCCTTGAGCGCTTCGTCCTCGTCGTGCGCGGGATCCTTTTTGAGCGACTTGATGACGGTGTCGTCCGCCTTCGTGTCCACGACCTTCACGTCCTTGTGGCCGAGGCTGATGAGTTGCGAGACGACCGTCTTGCTCAGTGGCTCGAAGGCGCGGGCGACGGTGATTTCTCCATCGAGCACGTCGGCGATGAGCACCTTCGTGGCGATCTCCTCTTCGTCCAGCTTCTCGCTGAGCTTGAGGGTTTCGATGTCGTAGAAAAGGCTGATGATGTCCGTGTCGGAGCCGTAGCCGAGTGAGCGCAGGAAGGTCGTCGCGAGGAATTTCCGGCGGCGTTTGCGGCGGTCGAGATAGACGTAGAGCAGGTCCGACGTATCGAACTGCACTTCGAGCCATGAGCCGCGATCGGGAATGATGCGGAAGCTGTGGAGCAGCTTGCCGTTGAGGTGGACGTCGGTCTCGAAGCAGATGCCCGGCGAGCGGTGCAACTGGCTGACGACGACGCGCTCGGCGCCGTTGATGACGAACGTGCCCTGCGGCGTCATGAGCGGAATTTCGCCCATGTAAACTTTTTCCTCTTTCGTCGCGTGCTCGTCCTTGTAGCGGAACGTGACGTAGAGCGGCGCGGAGAAGGTCTGACCTTCGCGCTGCGCCTCGAGGGCGCTCATCTTCGGGTCGCCGAGATCGTAGCTGACGAAATCAAGGCTGGCCTTTTCCTCGAATCCGAAGATCGGGAAAAACTCGCGGAAAACGGCCTGGAGGCCGACATCGCGACGTTTGTTGGGATCCACGCCCCGTTGAAAAAATTCGTCGTAGGAATTGATCTGCAACTCGATCAAATTTGGCGGCTCGATGGCCTCCTTCAACTTCCCGAAATAAAGACGCTCAGACATGGGCAGGATATAAGGACGGTTGGCTTTTGCCGGTTCAAACTAACGAGTGCGAGTCGCGGCCAGCAAAGACGACGAAACGCCTGCACGACGAAACGCATTCGTCGTTGCAAGGCGGAAACTGGCGGCGGCGCGGAATCGCTGAGTCAGAACCTTGGGCAAAAGGGTGAATGATGAAAATAGGCCGCACCGGGCGGGTGGCAAGAGTTTTCTCGAAAAATTTTCAAGAAAATTCCGGCCCCGCCCGGCACGACGGTTGAATTACTTGATTTCGACCTTGGCTCCGGCGGCTTCGATCTTCTTCTTGATCTCTTCCGCTTCTTCCTTGGTCACGCCTTCCTTGAGGGTCTTCGGGGCGCCTTCGACGAGAGCCTTGGCTTCCGCGAGACCGAGTCCGGCAACTGCTGCACGCACTTCCTTGATGACGGCGATCTTGTTTCCGCCGGCTTCCTTGAGGATGACGTCGAATGCGGTCTTCTCCTCAGCGGCAGCGGGAGCTGCACCACCTGCGGCGGGACCTGCTGCGGCAACGGCCACGGGAGCAGCGGCGCTCACGCCCCACTTCTCTTCGA
>JBOHXO010000330.1:0-6572 GCA_050737475.1 Chthoniobacterales bacterium | reverse complement strand
TGTTCGAGGAGTTCGTGAGGGATCGGCCGAATCATCCGGCGGTCGTCACGGCCATGTTCTGGATCGGCAAGGCCAAGGCGCACGAAGGCAAAACCGACGAGGCGAAACAGGTTCTCGTCACTGAGCTTCAAAAAAATATCAACGACCCCAAGCGCGACACAGTCGAGACGTTGCTCGATCAACTCGCGCAACTTTGCTCGAAGCCGCCGCGCCCGCTTCCCGGCAAGGAACCAGCCGCCGCGCCGGGCGCAACGCCAGTCCCATATGATGCGGCCGCGGAACTCGACCTTCGCCTCGCGGCGCTCGCCAGCGGAGCGAATCAAACCGGTCACGCGCGCCTGCTTTACGCGCGGGCGCAGCTTGCGAAATTGCAGCGGAGAGCCGCGGACTACGACAAGTTGAACCTCCAGATCGCCACGCAATTCCTGCCCGAGGAACTCAGCCCGCTGCTCCTCGCCAATGCCGGCGACGCGCTGCTCGCGCAGGGCAACGCGGAAAAGGCCGCGAAGTTTTACAACGAGTTGAAGGAATTCTATCCGAACAGCACGTATCGCGATTCCGCGGAAGTCGGGCTGGCGGAAATCGCGTTCCGGAAAAAAGACTACGCCGGTGCGCTGGAAATATTCACTGCCGCCGCGGATCTCGCCGGCGCGAAGGTCAAGGAAGCGACGGTTGGCGAGGCGAGGAGTCTCGTCGAGCTGGGCCGCTATGACGAAGCACGCAAGCTCTTCGAGCAGATCGCGGCCATGCGCGAGTGGCGCGGCGAAACGACGGCGGAGGCTGTTTACGCGCTCGGCGATATCCAGGCGCGGCAGCAAAAATGGGCCGAGGCCGTGGCCTACTACCAGCGCGTCTTCGTGCTCTACCAGCGCTTCCTGCCGTGGGTTGCGAAGTCCTACATCGGCGCGGCGGAAAGTTTCGACAGGATGGGCAAGCGTCCCGAGGCGGTCGGCCATCTGCGCGAAATGCTGCGCAACGAAAAACTGCGCGATTTCCCGGAGACCGAACACGCGCGCGAAATGCTTCAAGGCTGGGGGGAATCGGCATGAGCGCGGCCCGGGGAATTTTTCTTCGCGTTCTTGCGTTGAGCCTCGCTGCGACAGGCGCGGGCTTTGCGCAGAAAATTACGCTGGAAAACGGGAAGGTGATTTTCGCGCGATCGCTGACACGGCAGGGCGACACTCTCCTGGCTGAGGTCAGCATGCCCGGCGCGGGAACGGCGAAAATCGGCACTCCCATCAACCAGATCGCGAGCATCGAATTTCCCGAGCCACCCGAGATCGCCTCGGCATCCGCGCTGGTCGCATCGGGCAAGTCGGAGGAGGCGCTGGCCGTGCTGCAGCTGCCCCTCGCCACATATGAGGCGCTCGGCAATATGCCCGGCACGTGGCTGCCCGACCTCGAGGTGCTCAAGCTCCAGGCGTTGATCGGTGTCGGTAAAATTTCCACGTTGAAGGAAGCCGCGATTCCGCAGGGCGCGAAGGAACTGGAGTGGGTGATGACGTTGCAAAACGGCGCCGTCCTCGCCGCGGCGGGCAAACACGACAAGGCGATCGAATTGTTTTCCGCCGCCCTCGACAAAAGCGCCAACGCCCGCGTCCTTGCGACGGCGGCCGTGCTGCGCGGCGAAAGCCTGCTCGCCCGCAAGGACTGGGCCGCGGCACTGCTTTCCGTGCTGCAGATCCCGGTTTTTTATCCCGACGAGAAAGGCCTCATGCCGCCCGTGCTGCTCGATTCCGCGCGGGCTTATCTGGAGCTGCATGATTTCGCATCCGCCCGCATCGCGCTCAAGGAATTGAAACAAAACTACGCATCCACCGCGCAGGGCGGCCAGGCCGACAAGGAGCTGGCGCGCGTGGACAAGCTGGATGCCGCACTCGCTCCGCCGAAATAATCACCACCGAACCGAAACCGACCATGAAAACAAAAACACTCCTCCTGTGCGCCGCCACGGCAATCGCGCTGTTGTTTGGCACCGCCGTCTTGCGAGCGCAGGAAGCCACCCCCGCACCGACCGCGCAAAAGCCCGCGATCCAGACCAAAAGCCTCTGGCAGCAGATCCAGGAAGGCGGATGGATCATGTTTCCGATCGGCGCCGTGTCCATCCTCGCCGTCTATTTGATCTGCGACGGCGCGGTTCGAACCAGCCGCAACAAGGTCATGCCGCCGGAGCAGGTCGAGGCCGTTAAAAACTTTTTCCGGCCCGGCGATTACGTCGGCGCCTACAACTACTGCCGCGAAAATCCATCCCCATTCACCAACGTCTGCCGCGTGGCGGTCAGCATGATCGGCGACGGAAAGGATGCGGTGGAGGAGGGGATCTTCTCGGAGTTGTCGAAGGAGGATTCGAAAATGCAGACGCAAATTTCCTACCTCTCGGTGATCGGCGTCTGCGCCCCGATGATCGGTCTCGTCGGCACGGTCACCGGCATGATCAAGGCCTTTGCCACGCTCGGCGCCGCCGGCATCGGCGATCCATCGAGCCTCGCGGCGGCCATCGGCGAAGTGCTCGTGGCGACCGCGTCGGGCCTGTTCATCGCGATTCCCGCGTTTGCCGCCTATTACTACCTGCGCAATCGCGCGGTGAAAGTCCTGCACGATATCGAGGACACGATGGTGTTCCTCTTCCGGAAATTGCCCTTCGAACTTGCGGCCGGCGTGCACATCGGTGACGAGGAACTCGTCGCGGGAGTCCCGAATTGGGTGGAGACCAATGGTCCGACGGACGAACCCGCGACGGCTTAACCCGCACCGAAATTAACGGAGCACGATCGAGATGGCTGGAAGCGCAGGTGGCGGTGGAAACGATCCGGAATTCCAGATCGCACCCATGATTGATGTGCTGCTCGTGCTGCTCATCTTTTTCATGAGCATCACGACTGCGCAGGTGCTCAAGGTGGACAAGACCATCACTCTGCCGGTCGCAGCCGACGCCATCAAAAAGGACAACTCGCGCTCCGAGGCGATCGTGAACATCCGCTGGGACGAAGCCACTCGCAAGCCCACCTACGTGATCAACGAAACGGAAATCACCGACACCGGCGACCTCACGAAGGCGCTCACGGCCGCGCGAAAAATCGGCGAGACAAAAGTGGCCAGGGGCCCGAACCCGACATTCCGCGTCGTCATCCGCGGCGACAAAATGTGCACGGCGCGCAGCGTGACTGCCGCCATGAACTCCGCCGCCGAGGCGGGCATCAGCGACATTTCCTTTTCAGCGATCAATCACGAGTGATGAAACGCACGCAACAACGTCGTCGTCGTCGCAAGAGCCGCCTCGCGTTCTCCGACTTCGGTTTTCAAATCGCGCCGATGATTGATGTCGTGTTCGTCATCATGCTCTTTTTCATGGTCATGGCCGGCGCCGTGAAGGTGGAGCGCGAGCTCAACAGCACGCTGCCCGGCACCGCTGAGACGACGGGTCCAACGAATTTCGTGGACGAGGTCATCATCACCATTTCCGACGCGGGCGAAGTCGCGCTCAACGACGAGCCGATGGACTCCGCGGCCAGCAGGGATCTGCCGCAGCTCCGCGACACGCTCCTGCGCGCGAAGGCCAGCAGCGACGCCGCAAAATCCCAGATGCTCGTCACCATCCTCAGTGAGCCGGAGTCCCGCTACACACGCGCCATTGACGTGCTCGACGCACTCGCCGTCGCGCACATCGAAAACGTGAGCTTCACCATTTCCGACGAAGAATGAGCGCCGCCTCCACCGCCGAAAAACCAGGCTTCATCAAGCGCATCTTCCGCGGTCGCATGCTCGTCGTGAGCATCGCTCTGCACCTGCTCTTCGCGCTCGGCGCCACGTATTTCATCGTCCAGCGATTCCAGGCGAAGCGTCCCGTCACCTTCCAGGGCGGCGCCCCCAATCCCAGTGCGCGCCCGCTCGAACACAAGGTGCAGATGGCGCGCAAGCAGCAGACGATGAGCGCTCCCAAGCAGGCGAAACGCATCGCCACCACCGCCCTCGCGAAGGTGACTCTCCCGGACATGCCGACGATTCCCGTCCCGTCCACCGAGTTGAACCCGAATAAAATGGCGGGCGTCGGCGGCCAGGGAATGGCGACGAGCGGAGGCGGCGCGGTCGGAGGCGGCGCGGGCTCCGGCACCGGAACCATCGTTCCCTTGTTCGGCATGAAGTCGCCGGGCACAGGCGCACTCGTCGGCACGTTCTACGACCTCAAGCAGGACAAGGACGGGAAACGCGTCGATATGAACGAGAACGCCTACAAAGCCACGATTTCGGAATACGTCCTGGGAGGCTTCAACGAAAGCGTGCTCGAAAAATTCTACAAGGGTCCGACGCCGCTTTACGCGCCCCAGATTTTCATTCCCACGATTGATGCGGGTCTCGCCCCGCGTTCGTTCCACCTCGCGGGCGTGAAGCCCGGTATGTGGCTGATTCATTACAAGGGCCGCGTCATTCCGCCCGAGAGCGGCACGTATCACTTCGTCGGAGTCGGCGATGACTATCTGCTCGTGCGCTTCAATGGAAAGATCGTGCTCGAGCACGGCTCGGTCCACGTCAGCGACATCAATTCCCAGGTCAAATATTTCTACGACATTCCAAGGGACAGTGCCACGGGCAAGGATTGGTATTCCAAAACGGGCCACGCCGTGGGCTACTCCGTCGAAGCGAGCGCGGATACGAGTTACCCGATCGACATCATCATCGGCGAGATGCCGGGCATCGACTTTCGCGCACAGGTCATGATCATGAAGGAAGGCGTGGACTACAAAAAAGACGAGCGCGGAAATCCGATCGTGCCTGTTTTCCGCCTCGCGCCGAGCAGCCTCCCAACTCCCAAGAGTGCTGCAGTGCCGCCGGTGGATCGTGAAGGGCCAATTTGGAGAATGGCAAAGTAAATGTCCCACCGGGATTGCGCGCGGCATGAAGATTCCTGAAATTTCGCCGCGGATTTCGTTGCGCGGTTTTTTCGCGGCGCTTCTTCTCGTTCCGCTGCTTCACGGTCGCGCGGCGCCCGAGCGTCCGTGGAATCAGGACATCATTTATTTCGCGCTCACGGATCGTTTTTTCGACGGCGATGCTGCGAACAACGTTCCCGCAGGCAGCGATCCGACGCTCTACGACAGCGCGCAGACGAACATCGGCAAATACCAGGGCGGAGATTTTCGCGGGCTCGAGATCGCGCTGAAAAACGGATACTTCAAGGCGCTCGGCGTCACCGCGATCTGGATCACGCCTCCGGTGCGCAACGTCTGGTATTCCGGCAACGACCTCGCCGGCGCGAAGACCGGCTACCACGGCTATTGGGCGCAGGACTTCCTCGATATTGATCCGCATCTCACTTCGCATCAGTCGCTCGATGGCACGCGCGAATATCCGGATACGCGCGACGGCCGGATGCAGCACTACAAGGATTTCGTGGCGCTTGCGCACAGCCAGGGCATCAAGATCATTCAGGACATCGTCTGCAACCACGCCGGCCCCGTTTTTTATTACGACACGAATGGCAACGGGACATTCGACATCGCGCAGAGGAACGAGTGGATTCAGCCGTTCAAGAGCGATGGGATCCACGACGATGCGCGATGGATGGAAATTCCAAAGTGGGATGCGTGGCGCACCGCGCCGAAGGGACCGCTGACGATTCTCGGACGCGATGTGAAAATCAACGGCGCGTTCGCGAGCCTCGAAAGCTACGGCCGGAAAGGCATGTCGGACGGGAGCCTCGGCAAATCGGATGGCGAGGAAATCGTGTGTGACTTTTTCAGCCTGCGCGATTTCTGGACCGCGCCGGGCAGTCCGCATTTCGATAATCTCGTCAACGACTTCGTCGAGACCTACGCATTTTACGCCGGCGAAATCGGCGTGGACGGCTTTCGCATTGATACGGTCAAGCACGTCCACCATGCATTCTGGGACGCATTCACGGAACGGCTGCGCAAGCGGCTCGGGCCGGAACGCGCGAAGCGGCTCATTTTGTTTGGCGAAGTTTATGACGGCGATCCCGGGAAGGTCGGCAAATTCAGCTACCGCAGCGACTGGCCGCAAAATCGAGGGCCGTGTCTCGATTCCCTGCTGAACTTCCCGTTCTGCTTTGCCGTCCGTTCCTATCTTCGCACGGGCGATGGACCTTTCGGCAAAGGTCGCGATGTCGAAAACGCATTTCGCTCGCTGTCGCCCGTAACGCCGGCCGGAGCGCAACGTCCGTATTACAATCCCACGCCCGGTCTCGACGGCCTGAATGCCGGGCAAAAAATCGTCAGCTTCATCGAGAACCACGACGGCCTGAATCGCTTTCGTGTGAAGGGAATCAGCGAGCGCCGAAACCTGCTCGCCAATGCGCTGCTGCTTACGTCGCCTGGCATTCCATGCCTCTACTATGGGACCGAGACGGGGCTCGAGGACACGAATGGGGAAATGAATCACGATTCCGAGACGGGCCGCCTGACCTTCATCCCCGCGGGAAATACGAAGCGCCTCGACGCGATGCGCAAGAGCGCCAGTTTCAAAACCATCGCCGCGCTTTCCGCGTTGCGACACGAGCTGCCCGCGCTTGTTTCGGGGGAGGCCAGTCCACTGTGGGTGGATAGCGACGCGAATTC
>JBOHXO010000329.1:0-5004 GCA_050737475.1 Chthoniobacterales bacterium | reverse complement strand
GCTCAATGGTAACCCCGTGGCTATCTGGACCTGCGACCTTCCCGGTGGCGGCGGCAGCTCGGGTAGCTTCTTTGCGAGCCCCTCATGGGCATTGTATTCGATCTCGAATCAAGCGACGGCCACGCACACTTTCATTGGAGGCAATCTTCTGAACAATCAGTCGGTGACATTGAATTTTGCCAATGGCGGGATGGCTTCCGGACATAGCGTCGGCATAAACTTCCTGGCCGGCAACACCGTGGTTTTCTCGCTTTATTTCCTGGGCGGTGGTGGCGGGGACTACACCTATAACGACGCGGGTGGCACCGGGTTGGATTCCGGCGTGGGCTTCTCCTATTTCGGCACGAATGCCCTTTCGTTCACGCTCACAAATACCGGCTATTCCGCGTCGTTCGGCGGGGCGAGCCCATCCCACAGCTGGTCGGGAACACTCGCCAACATCGCCGTTGACCAGATTCAGGTCTACAACGACTCGCATCAAAATACCGGCGACAATCAGGTCTACTGGAATTCGCTCAGCGTCAGTGGCGTGCCCGAGCCGTCCACATTTGGAGCAGCGCTTGGAATTGCGATGCTGTCGCTGGCCGTGAAGCGACGCCTGCGCAACCGCCGGTCCTGAGACGCCGATTCGCTGCGCGTATAGCCGGAGACTGTCCTGAACTTCAGGAAGGATTTAGAAGCGGTAACGGAGAGAACAGCGTTTGCAGAAGACCGCGAAGCTCGCAAAGAAAGGCATGAAGATTGACCTCTTCACGTCCTTTGCGCCCTTCTGTTAAAAAACCACTGCTCTCCTTCGTTTCCTCTGTTTTCTCCTGTGAAAGTGCAGGACAAACTCTAGAATTTTTCCTTGGTCGCGATCGTGCTGGGGTTGACGTATTCCCCCACGATTTTGTCGCCCTGGAAAATGCGAATCCACACGCCGGCAATGCGGTCCGCGGAACGGCTGCGCGTGCCGTCGGTATAATGCCACCCGCCATCGAGCGACGCCTTTTGCAGGGTCACCCCCTCGGTGTCGAACGAGTAGGTGCCGCCGTTCGGCATATCGGGAACGGTCGCTGTGAATTCGTTGCGTTTCAGTTTCTGTTTCGACACGGCACCCTTGCCGGAATCGTCGCGCACGAAAATGCGATATTGCGCGCTGAGTCCGCTCACGGGTGCGAAGGACTTGTTCGTGAGGGTGACCGTATATTGATAGAGCGTTTCCTCCTGCGTCACGTTGCCCGAGCGCTTTTTGTCGCCGGCTTCCTTTTTCTGGTTCACAGCGATGGCGATCTGGACGGTTCCGGCGTTGGCGGTTTGTCCGCACAGGAAAAGCGCGGAGAGAAAACCTGCGGCGAGAGCGGCACATTTGATTCTCATGATGGAGAGGGGTAATCCCGGGCCGTGCGCCGGTCAATGACAGCCGTGGTGATCGCTGCACCTTGACTCAGGAAAAGTTGGCCGCCCGGCATGCAAAGCCGCTATTCACTGCGTGGAATGTTTTCCCTCTTCGCGGTCGTTTCCCCCAATGCCCTGCTGCTCGTGGCGGCCGCCGTTATTATCGGGCTCATCGTTCTCATCGCGCGTTTCAAGTGCAATGCCTTCATCGCGCTGATGATCGCGTCGCTCGTGATGGGGCTCGCCTCGGGGATGCCGCTGCCGGGCATCGTGACGAGTTTCGAGGCCGGTGTCGCAAAAACACTCGGCGGCCTGGCCATGATCATCGGCCTCGGCGCGGTGCTGGGAAAATTGCTCGCGGAATCCGGCGCGGCGGAAGTGATCGCGACCACGATGGTGCGGTGGTTCGGCGAGAAACGGATTGATTACGCGATGATGCTCGTCGCGTTCGTCGTCGGCATCTCGGTTTTTTTCGGCGCGGGCATCGTGCTGCTCGGTCCCATCGCATTCATGCTCGCGCGGGAAACACGCACGCCCATTTTGCGGCTCGCGCTGCCGATGGCCGCGGGACTTTCCGTCGCGCACGGCCTCATCCCGCCGCATCCCGGCCCGATGGCCGCCATCGCCACCATTCACGCAGACACCGGGAAAACCATCCTCTACGCCCTGCTCATCGGCGCGCCGACCGCTCTCGTCACCGGCCCGTTCCTCGCGCGCTGGGTCGCGCCCCGCGTGCCAGTTGCGATCGGCGGGCTGGGCGCGCAGGCCGTCGCCAAACCGGAAGCGCCGCGTCCACCGGGATTCGGCATCGCGATTTTCACGATGCTGCTTCCGGTGCTGCTCATGCTTGTCGCCAGCGCTGCGGATGTCTCGCTCTCCGTGGAAAATCCATTCCGCCAATGGGCGGATTTTTTCGGCGCTCCGTCCGTCGCATTGCTCGTGGCCGTGCTTGTTGCGTTTGTGACATTCGGAAAAAACTGCGGTCTCACCGGCTCGCAAATCCTCAGGTTCAGCGAGTCCTGCCTCGGCCCCGTCGCGGGCATCCTGCTCGTCATTGCGGCCGGCGGCGGATTTTCCAAGGTCCTCGATGCCTCCGGCGTCGGCGCGGCCATTGGCGCAATGGGCAAATCCCTTGTGCTCTCGCCATTGTTGCTCGGCTGGATCATCGCCGGCCTTCTGCGCATCGCGGTTGGCTCCGCCACGGTCGCCATCACCACCGCCGCGGGGCTCATGGCTCCGGTGATCGCCGGAGACGCGACCGTGAACAAGGAACTGCTCGTGCTTGCGATGGGCGCCGGCTCATTGATCCTCTCGCACGTCAACGACAGCGGATTCTGGTTCGTGAAGGAATACCTCGGCATGAGCGTGCAGCAGACGTTGAAAACATGGACCGTCGTCGAGACCGGCATCGCCGTCGTCTCGATCGTCCTGATCCTGATCGCGAACGCGATTCTCTAGCGAAAGCATCAAACGGTCTGAACAGTCGACTGCGGAAAACTTCCCTGTTTTTTGGAAAGTGTTTCTTATTCTTTCCCTCGGAAAAAAATCGGATAGAAAGAAGCAACGCTCGAAGCGTTGCGCGGCAATTTGAATCAACCATGAAAGAAGAACTCTTCTGGGGAACGATCGAACTGGCGTGGGAGACGCTGGGCGGCTGCCATGTGGCACGTCAGCAACTCATCGACGGCGAGGCGATCTGGAGCGGTCGCATCGAGCGTCTCGTGGAGATCAGCATGCCCAAAGTGATCGAGGCTTTGCGATCGAGGTTGGAAAATGCGGAGCGCGAGGAGCTGCTCGACTTTGCCCGGGTGCTTGGCGAGAGGCTGTGCACGCTTGATCAGCCTGCGATTTTGCGATCCAGCCGGGCTGAGGAAGGTGAGGGATTTCTTTTTTCACGCAGCTTTATCGTGCTTTTGGGGCGTGCCTATTACGAGGCGGTGCTTTGCAATCCGCCAATTCTCATGGAAGGCCTCCAATGTGAGGATCTCTGGAATCTGCCAGCGTCTGTCTACGAACGCCGTTTCGGTGTGGTGGCACCTCACGTGGACAACAGCGTCGAGGAATGGCCTGCACAGGAAGCCGAAGAGGAAAGCGGATTTTCGGATGAGGAAGCATACGCACATATGGATTTCTTCGACGGAGATGAGGTCTCCGATCCTGATCAAATCAGCCTTCGAGGGGACCGGGAAATTACGGGATTGCTGCCTGAGGCTGATGAGTTGCGCGACAGTTCCAAAGAGCGTTCTTCGGAAGACTAATTAAAAAGAGAATCCGCGAAGGACTGCGTGGGAGCCGAAGCCCTGCACGGGTTGCTCGATAGCCATGTGGGGTTGCAGAACCCTGCTTGGAATTGAGGCGATAGCACGCCAGGTGCAAGAAACCCATCCTTCGGGATGAGTTTCTTTTATATATTCGGTGGCTGGAGAATAGCAACTAAGTCGAAACTTCTTGTAAAACAAAGACGTCGAAATAGCGGCGGCCAATCTCTTCACCATCAGCCAGAATCACTACGGAATAGGGGCCGGGGTTGGGGAATGCAAGTGATTGCCAGGACATAGGCAAATCGATAACTATATTAGTGGCTAAAGGGAGGGGATTGTCCGGAGCAAACCGCATATTGCCAGTCTGAGAGGCGATTACCTGTCCGTTGTCCGCCATCTCGAAGCGACAAGTAACATTCATGCCTGCCTCCAAACCACGAAGGTTAGTGACTTCGACTGTCACATAAAATGGGCCTATCGTTCCGGGAAATTGCCAGAATGCGAAAGTGTGAAAAACACCGAGGAAGGACAATTTTCCTGTTTCCTCATCGCGAATGACGGATTCAGAGAAAATTACGCCGGGTAGCAGGCATGGCTCGGCGTTCACGATACATCCAGTTCAAACATGGCATTCAACTCGTGTCAAGTTACGGCCCTATCAACAGATTTTGATGGCTTTGTAGGTAGTTGCAATTTAAGAAGCGCCTCTCAGTAGCACCTAGAACAAGACTTAAACTATGAGAGTTATGTCAGGGAAAGGTAACGATCCAAAAGTTGCCATTTATACGGTTCGAACCGCCAATGACGGCGCATTGAGAGGATGGCCTGATACCGAAACAGGAGTGGGTTTTATTAGTCAATCAGTGCAGGTCTCTCGCCGGCATTTTGAAACGGCAGTTTTGCATACGGACAAGCACGGGAAGGAGCTTCTAAAAAATGCCAGTTTTGACGAAGTTATTACGTCGCTTGATGGGTTCGACATTGAACCAAATATCTTCAACGCTGCTAAATTGGATAGCTGTAATCGCCAATCGCGACCATTTTTGCATATCGACTGGGATTTTATTCTTTGGAAGTGTTCATCGGAACGCCTTCAGAGTCCGGTGGTCGCACAGAGCCGGGATGTTGGTCATGGGAAATCCCGCATTTCACTAATATGGCATAGTCTACGTTGGAAGCCGTCCTTTATTAGCGACTTCCTCGAAAACGAAATTCCAATTGAGATGCCATACGCAAGTGTCTTGGGTGGAATGGATGTGGAATTTCTGCACGGTTATTCTCAATTGGCTCTCGAAATACTGCGACATCCCAAAAATCAATTTATTCATTCGTTCGCGCAGGGTGAACTAGCCAACGACATCTGTAT
>JBOHXO010000328.1:0-15210 GCA_050737475.1 Chthoniobacterales bacterium | reverse complement strand
GGCTGGTAGATGCTGTGGTCGTGGTGCGGCTGACGACGACGCGATCGGCGATCATGCCAGCGTCGGATTTCGTGTAGTAAACCGTCACGGGCGCGCCGGATTTCACGACTTCCATGGAGACGGGAGCTCCCGTGTCATCCACGTAGGTCGTGGTCTTGCTGACGGTGTAAGCGACGGGATCCGCTTCCGTGCTGGCGCGAATGGTGATCGCGTTCGGCGTGTATTCGGTGACCGTGCCGGCGGAGTTCAACGTCGTAACGGTCGCGGTTTGGGCGCCTGCCGGAATTGCGAGGGCGAGGGCGGCGGCGAGAGCGGTGAATGCAAGGGTAAGTTTGTTTCTTTTCATAATTGTCTGCGGTATGCGGTATGCGGACGAAGAATTTCGTAAGCAGATAGGAATCGCGGATGGTGCGGGGACCGGCCGTATCGAAGGAAATTGCTCACGCGAAGCCGCGAAGGCGCGAGGAAGATACAGCGAGGATTGCCCGAGTGCTTCGTGTCTTTGCGTGAGATTCCGCTCCGCGAAAATCCGCGGATCAATTCGAATCGGGCGGGTGCAACTCGTGTATCGTTTCGGCGGTGCCGCTCCCGAGCGCGTGGCGGGAAATTTCGGTGCCGACGCGGTCGAGGAGTTTCAGGATGGCGGCGTTTTCCTCGAGGGTGAAGGCCTGCCAGCGACGGATGCCGGCGCGCCACGCCAGCTGCGCGAGGTGTTGAATCAACGCGGTGCCGCCACCGAGGCGCTGGCATTCGTCCACGAGCACGATGGCGACCTCGGCGAGCTGCGGATCGTCCTGCGTGCGGATGCAGCGAGCGACGCCGACTTGATCGGTTTCGTTTCCGTCCGCATCGAGCAGCGCGAGAATGAGCGCGATGTGATCCACGAAATCGCAGTGCGTGAGGTAGTCGAGCTCCGCCTCGGTGAATCGCTTGCGGTAGTGGAGGAAACGATAGGCGTGGCCCCGGGGTGAGAGGCGGTGGAGTCCGCGCGTGAGGGCCGCTCCGTCGGCCGGCGTGATCGGGCGCGTGACGGCGTGTGTGCCGCC
Organism: Chthoniobacterales bacterium; assembly: GCA_050737475.1. GTDB lineage: Bacteria > Verrucomicrobiota > Verrucomicrobiia > Chthoniobacterales > JAATET01 > JAATET01. The sequence goes on along the minus strand of JBOHXO010000328.1, from coordinate 14,164 downwards.
GGTGAGCACGATTCGTCGCGATTTGGGGTCACCCATCGGCGAGGGGATTCCAGACGCGGTCGAAGCCGAGTGTGTCGAAGTCGCGCAGGTTATGCGTGGCGAATTCCGTGACTCCGTTGCGAAGCAGTGTGAGCGCGAGACGCGCGTCAATGATCCGGCGGAAGGCAAATCCGGAGGCCGCGGCAAGACGCCAGACTTCGTCCATCACCATCGCATTCTCGACCAGCTTCCATACGCGGTTCTCGCGGTAGCGCATGCAATGGTCCGCAGCCTCGGGAGGTGTCCAGGGCGCCGGAAATATTCGCGGATTGCAAAGCTTGAGGAAGAGCTCGACGAGCATCAGATCGCAAATGACGACATCGTTGCGATTCGACAGGCTTTGTAAAAATTCACGTGCGGAGGCATGGCGGGAATCGCTCGTATTCGCGGCGTAGACCGCAATGTTTGTGTCGAAGGCAAGCATGGCTCAGTCGTGAGATGCGGCATCCCATTCCTCTTCAGGGAGCAACGGTTTTCCCATATCCCGCGCCTCGGGGAGAGCCCAGTCGAACGGCGCGCGGCGGCCGCTCGGATAAGCCTCGGTCATGCGCTCCAACCCGCGGCGCACCACCTCCGCAAAACTCATCTCGCACTCTTTCGCGATGCGTTTCGCCTCGTCATACAGATGATCCGGGATTTGGACCTGAGTTTTTACCATGATGGCAATATGCCATCATTGGGGTGAAACTCAAGTCTGAGTGGTGGCCAATCCGGCGGATTTTGGGAGATTTTCACGGGAAGGCGCGAAGGAAAATACAAACGGAAGGGGCCCACAGACGCGAGATAGGACGAGGACCTCCGGGGCCTCGTCGGCGGAAACGTTCATCGGGTGCGGAGGCCCGTTGCTGCCATCGTTTTCCGGATTTGAGGCGTCGCGGCTTAAAGCAGCGAGGCGAGCATGTTGATGCTGAGCGCGAGGATGAAGGTATTGAAGAGGAAGGAGAGCACGCCGTGAAGCAGGGCAAGGCGGCGCATTTCGGGCGAGGTGATGCCGATGTCGGAGGTCTGCGCGGTGGCTCCAATGACGAACGAAAAATAGGCGAAGTCGAGGTAGTCGGGAGTTTTTTCGCCGGGGATGTCGAGGCCGATGCGCGGCGGTTTTGCGGATTCTCCGCGGTAGAAAACATGCGCGTAGTGCAGCGTGAAGAGCGTATGGACGAGCGTCCACGAGGCGAGGACGGTGAAGAGCGTCTGGCCGAGATGAAGACTGCGTTCGGTCACGCCGGCCTCCTTCTGCGCGTGCAGGGTGAAGACGACCGCCAGCACGCTCATGCATACGCCGATCAGCACGAATGCGAAAATGAGGATGCGGCCGGGATCCTGCAATTGCGCGTTGCGATGGGCGTGCGCGGGATCACCCGTGACGATCGAAACCCATGCGAGCATGAGAAGGATGGTGGCGTAGACGTCCCATGCGTTGATGAAGCATGTGAGCGGCGTGTCGCCTGGCAGCAGGAAGCCCGCGGCGATCGCGAGCGGCAGCGCGATCCACTGGCGGTGCTGCGCATCGAGCCGTCCGATGACGTTGAGGCGCCTGCGCGGGGCGGAGGCCTTTTCGGTCATGGAGCGAATGTGGCGCGATACGGACCGTAGTGAAAGGTAGAACGAGGTTTGCAGGGGGATGGCTCTTTCATTCCTCCTCCGGACCTCGTCGTTGTTTACGATTCACCGGGTCCGGAGGCCTCGGCGCTATCTTTTGCAAATTTAAGATGCTCTCCATCCGCACCGGCGGTGATTTTGTCGCCGGGTCCAAATTTGCCGTCGAGGATTTCGAGGCTGAGCGGGTCGAGGATTTCCTTTTGGATCACGCGCTTCAACGGGCGGGCGCCGTAGGCTGGGTCGTAGCCTTCCTTCGCGAGGAGTTTTTTCGCGGCGCCGGTGAGCGTGAGGGTGAGGTTTTGCTTGCCGAGGCGCGCAAGCAGGCGCTGGAGTTGGATGTCCACGATGCTCGTGATCTGCCGGTCGTCGAGGCGGTCGAAGATGATGATCTCGTCAATGCGATTGAGAAACTCGGGACGGAAATGCTCGCGCAGAGCGCCGGTCACGCGCTTGTTGCGCTCGTCCTTTGGCAGGTCCTCCATGATGTATTGGCTGCCGATGTTCGACGTGAGGATAATGACCGTGTTTTTGAAATCCACGGTGCGGCCCTGGCCGTCGGTGATGCGGCCATCGTCGAGCACCTGCAGCAGAACATTGAACACGTCGTGGTGCGCTTTCTCGACCTCGTCGAACAACACGACCGAGTAGGGCTTGCGCCGCACGGCCTCGCTGAGCTGGCCGCCTTCCTCGTAGCCGACGTAACCGGGAGGCGCGCCGATCAACCGCGCGACCGTGTGCTTCTCCATGTATTCCGACATGTCGAGGCGGATGATGGCGTTTTCATCGTCGAACAAAAATTCCGCGAGCGCCTTGCTGAGCTCGGTCTTGCCGACGCCGGTGGGGCCGAGAAAAAGGAATGAGCCGATCGGGCGGTTTTCGTCCTGCAATCCGGCGCGGGCGCGGCGCACGGCATTCGACACGGCCTTGATTGCGTTTTGCTGTCCGATGACACGTTCGGCGAGGCGCTCCTCCATTTTCACGAGCTTGGCGCGCTCGCCTTCCTGCAGCCGCGAGACGGGAATGCCGGTCCACGAGGCAACGACTTTTGCGATGTCCTCCTCGGTGACTTCCTCGGTCAATAAAGTCGGTCCGCTCGGAGAGCCGTCCCTGCCTTCTTTTTGGATGGCTTCGTCGAACTGGCGCTGGAGCTCGGGGAGTTTGCCGTATTGGATTTCCGACGCGCGCTGGAGATCACCGCTGCGCTGCGCCTGCTCGAGCTCGGTTTTCAACTGCTCGATCTGCCCGGCGAGTTTTTGGGTTTTGCCGATTTCCTCCTTTTCCTTGAGCCACTGGGCCTTCAGGCGGTCGGAATTTTCGCGAATGTTCGCGAGATCCTTTTCAAGCTTTGCGAGGCGGTCCCTGCTTGCGGCGTCCTTTTCTTTTTTCAGCGCCTGCCGCTCCATCTCGAGCTGCATGATCTGCCGCTCGAGCACGTCTATCTCGGTCGGCATGGATTCGAGTTCGATCTTCAAGCGCGACGCGGCCTCATCAATCAAATCCACCGCCTTGTCCGGCAGGAACCGGTCGCTGATGTAGCGGTGGCTGAGCACCGCGGCAGCGACGAGCGCGGCGTCCTGAATGCGCACGCCGTGGTGGACTTCATAGCGCTCCTTCAATCCGCGCAGGATGGCGATGGTGTCCTCGACGCTGGGCTCATCCACCATCACGGGCTGGAAGCGGCGTTCGAGTGCGGCGTCCTTCTCGATGTATTTGCGGTATTCGTCGAGCGTGGTGGCGCCGATGGTGCGCAGTTCGCCGCGCGCGAGTTGCGGCTTGAGCAGATTGCTCGCGTCCATCGAGCCCTCCGCCGCGCCGGCGCCGACGATGGTATGCAGCTCATCAATGAAAAGAATGATCTCGCCCTCGCTCGCGGTGACTTCCTTGAGGAACGCCTTGAGCCTGTCCTCGAACTCGCCGCGGAATTTCGCACCCGCGACCATCGCGCCGATGTCCATCGCGACGACGCGCTTGTTCTTGATGGATTCCGGCACGTCGCCGCTCACGATGCGGCGCGCGAGACCCTCGACGATGGCGGTCTTGCCGGTGCCGGGTTCGCCGATGAGCACGGGATTGTTTTTTGTGCGGCGCGAGAGCACCTGCATCACACGGCGGATTTCGTCGTCGCGTCCGATCACGGGATCAATCTTCCCCTTCCGCGCGGCCTCGGTGAGATCGCGGCCGTATTTTTCAAGTGTCTGGTATTTGCCCTCGGGATTTTGATCCGTCACGCGCTGTGCGCCGCGCACCTCGACGAGCGCCTTCATCAACTTATCGCGCGTGATGCCGGCGGCGTGGAGCGGCTTTGCGGCGTCGTCCTTCGAATCGCTCAGCGCGAGCAGATAATGTTCGGCGCTCAGGTAGTCGTCCTTGAGCTTCGCCATCTCGCTCTCGGCGGCATCAATCGTCTTGCGCAGATCGTTGCCGAGTTGCGGCGAGGAGCCGCCGTGGATGCTCGCGCGTTTTTTCAACGCGGACTCGAGCGCGTCCCGAATCGTCGCCGGGCTGGCGCCGAGTTTTTGAAGGATGGGAACGGCGATGCCGTCGGCCTGTTCGAGCAGCGCGAGCAGGAAGTGCTCGTTGGTGATCTCGGAGTGGTTGTGTTTCGACGCGAGGTCGAGCGCGGCGTTGAACGCCTCCTGCATCTTTTGGGTAAAACGATCGGGACGCATGACACGAATCTACCACAGCGCTTGCGCCGAAAAAAGCGGCGTCAGTGCAGCTTGATTTTCTGGCGCAGATACGTCGGCACGTCGAGGTCCTCGCCGCCGATGATGGTCGGCTCGCTCTTCTCGAACCGCCCGCGCGCAACGGCATCGAGTCGCAGTGTTTTCTGCTCGGGTTTCGGCTTTTTCGCGGCGCCGGCCTTGGCAACGGCGTAGGGGCTCGTGTCGAAAAGCTCGCTGGGATTTTTTGGCGCCGCCTCGGCTTCGACGTCTGCTTCTTCGGGTTCGGATTCCGCTTCCGCGACGACTTCGGGCTCGGGCCTGACCTGTGTCTTGCGAACGGGAACGCGAACTTCGCGCGTGCCTCCGGAAGTGGCGAGGATGGCCACGCCGAGGTTGGTGTAGCCGGCGTCGAGGCCGATTCCAAGGTGGAGATGGCCGTCCGTGTGACGGGCGACGGCCTCCATGATCGCGCGGGTTTCGGCAAGGCGAAGATCCGGCGCCGCGCTGATGTGCACGAGCGTGGCTGTCGCGTCGGCCAGCGCCTTGCCGCGTGCGAGCAGATGCGACTTGAGCGCGCGCTCGACGGCTTCGTGGGCGCGGTTCGGTCCGGAGGCCTCTGCGAATCCAAAATGCGTCTTCGCGCCGGACTTGCGGAAAATGGCGAGCAAGTCCGCGAGCGTGACACGGACCGGGCCCTGTGTGAGCGCGAGCCGTGCGATGGAGGCGATGGTGTCCGCCAGCACCTGGTCCGATGCGGCAAAGGTATCGTGCACGCCGGCGAGCGGCTCGGTGAGGTCGGCCATGCGGTCGTTCTCGAAGGTGAGGAACGCGTCGGAGAATTTCGCGAGCGCGGCCTGGGCATCCTCGGCCTGTTTCACGCGGCGTTTTCCCTCGAACGAAAACGGCATCGTGGCGAGCGCGACGACGAGTGCGCCATTGTTGCGCGCAAGTTCCGCGACGACCGGCGCCGCGCCGCTGCCCGCGCCGCCGCCCAGGCCTGCGCAGACGATCACGATGTTCGCGCTTTCCAGCGCGGTGCCGAGTTCGGCGGAGTTTTCGTCCGCGGCTTCGGCGCCGATTTCGGGATCGCCGCCTGTACCGAGTCCGCGGGCTGTGTTCGAGCCGATGAGGACTTTCGTGGGTGCGACGGAACTGCCGAGCGAAACGCTGTCGGTGTTGATGGCCGCGAGGTCCAGCGCGTTGCCGAAGCCCGCGAGCGTGAGTCGGTCAATGAGCGTGACGCCGGCGTTGCCGACACCGGCGACCAGGATGCGCGGCGCGGCGGCGGTGTCTTCGTTGAGCAGGGTGCGCGGGATTTCGAGCATGGGATCAGGCGTGTGCGCGGCGGCTGAAGAGGCCGCCGAGGATTTTGCCGAACAGCGAGTTGGGCTCGTGCTCGACCTGCATGAGCTGGGCGTATTTCACGACTCCAATCGCGGTGGCGTATTGCGGATTCTGGAAAACGGATGTCGGGCCGGTGACCTCCTGCGCGGAGACCGAGTGCACCGGCATGTCGAAAACCTCCTCCGCGACTTCGCGCAGCCCGCGCAGCCTGCAGCAGCCGCCGGTGAGCATCACGCCGGAGCGGACGAGATCGAGATCGCATTGCCCGGTGATGTCGCGCTTGACCAGCTCGAGAAGCTCGCGAACCCGCGCGTAGGTGATGCGGTTCAAATTCGCGCGTTCGATTTCGCAGCCGGAAAAGCCGGAATCGTTTTTCAAAATGATCGTGTCGCCGGGCTGGGCCTCGTCGGGATTCGCGCTGCCTTCCTCGATCTTGAGCCGCTCCGCGCGCGCGATGGGAATGCGCAGGCCGATGGAAATGTCATTCGTGATGTGGTCGCCGCCGATCGCGAGCACGCCGCTGTGCTGCACCGCGCCGTTGACATAGACGCTGAAGTCCGTGGTGCCGCCGCCGATATCAATGACCACCGCGCCGAGGTCCTTTTGATGCTGGTCGAGCACGACCTGCGCGGACGCGACGGAATTGATGACGACCTCCTCGACCTCGACGCCGGCCTCCTTGATGCACCGCAGCGTGTTTTGAATGCGCGTCTTCACGCCGTGGACGATGTGAAAATCGGCCTCGAGCTTGTGGCCGACCATGCCGATGGGATTCACGACGCCCTCCTGGTTGTCCACGTAGTAGTGCTGCGTGATCGTGTGGATGAACCAGTTTTGGTCGGGAATGTTGACCTCCTTCGCAGCGGCCTCGACGTCCTGGATGTCCACGCCGTCAATCTCGCCACGGTCCTCGGGAATGTTGGTTGCGCCGCGGTTGTTGAAGCTGTGGATGTGCGCGCCGGTCACCGCGGCCCACACGCTCTCGATCTCGACGTCCGCCTTTTCCTCGGCGTCGGCGATGGCATCGCGCACGCACTGGATGGCGTTGTTGAAATCCACGATCTCGCCCTTGCGGATGCCGACCGATTTCGATTCGCCCACGCCGAGAATGCGCAGCGAGCCGTCGTTGCGCGCCTCGCCGACCACGGCGCAGACTTTGAACGTGCCGATTTCCAATCCTACGAGCAGGCGATCCTTTGCCATCTAGCGTTTTCCTTTCGGTTTCGGGGTGGGCTCCGCGACGGGCTCCGCGGCATTCAACGCGAGCAGGAAGCGGACCGGGGTGTATTTTTTCGGAATCAAATTCACACTCTCGAGCTTGCGATTGGTTTCGCGGCAATTGAGCAGCAGTTTTTGCAGGCGATCAAGCTGCGCGGCGGGTTGCTCCGGCGCGAATGTGATGTGGGCCTTGTCGGCGTCCACGACCTCGATCGCGTAGCCCTTCGAGATGTCCATGGAAACGATCGAGAGCACGGAATCGGATTTCTTCGAGCGGGCGGCGAGCAGGTCGAGCGCGGCCTGCAGATCGGCAGTCGCGAGCAGGTCGTGCTTTTGGATGAGTTCGGGATTCGGTGCGAAGATGACCGGCAGATGCCAGTATTCCGGCTCGACGCGGTAGGGCTTGATCGTGGCGCCCTGCGCGTCCAGGAGCAGCGAATGGCTGTCCTCCTCGGTGCCCGCGCGCGCAAGCCATGCGATCGGAATGCGCTTGGTGATCTTGATGGAAACCCGGTCGGGCCAGTCGCGCTCGATGGTGACCTTGTTAATCTGGTCAATCTGCCGCAATGCGTGTTCCGCGGCGCCGAGATCAATGCGGAAGATGTTTTTCCCGGTCTGAATCCCGGCGATCTTCATTGCCTCCGCGGGCGTCATCAAGCCATCGAGATCGGTGTCCACAACGCGCAGGTTGTATTCCGGATTCTTGAGGAAGAATTTGTTCACGATCTCGTGGAATCCAAAGCCCGTGCCCACGGCGAGGCTGATCCAGACGATGAACGTGAACACGGTGCGCACCACGCGATGCCTGCGCTGGCGCTTCGCCGTCGAGCGGCGCACGCGCACATCCAGCAGATGCTGCGAACCTGCCTTCACCTGACGGCGGTTGCTGGTGACGGTGCGGCGTTTCATGGGGAAAGTTTTTGGAGCGAGAGCCGGGCGATGCGCTCGCAGAGCTGCGCGAAATTGATGCCGACGGCCGCGGCGCCCTTGGGCAGCAGGCTGGTCTCGGTCATGCCGGGAATCGTGTTCACCTCGAGTACGTGGGGATTGCCCGCGTTGTCGAGCAGCACGTCCACGCGCGAATAGACCTCGAGTCCGAGCGAGCGATGCGCGGCGAGCGCAGCCTCCTGCACGCGACGCGTCGTCTCCGCATCGAGTCTCGCGGGGCAGTAATAGTCGGACGCGCCCTTCGTGTATTTGTTCTCGTAGGAATAGAAATCCACCTTCGGCACGATCTCGACGATGGGAAACGCCTCGTCGCCGACAATGCCGACGGTGAGCTCGGAGCCCTGCACGAATTCCTCGACGAGCACCTCGTGGTCGCGCTCGAAGCAATCCTCCAGCGCCGCGTCGAGCGCCACGGTGTCGTGCACGATGTGCACGCCGACGCTGGATCCCTCGCGGGGCGGCTTCACGACAAACGGCAGCGTCAGCGTGGGCGCGGAGCCCTTTTGCACGATCTCCCATTTCGGGGTGGGCACGCCGGCGGCCACGAAGCGGTGCTTGCTGGCGATCTTGTCGAACGCGAGACGGCTGCCGACTTCGCCCTCGCCGGTGTAGGGAATGCCGCGCGCGTCGAGAATGGACTGAATCTGACCGTCCTCGCCGAACGTGCCATGGATGATGTTGAACGCGAGATCGGTGCCCTCGGGAATTTCAAAATGCGGATCGCTGACATCAATCTCGATCACGTTCATGCCGAGCGAGCGCAGTGCCTTCGCCACGGCGCCGCCGGAATTCAACGACACCGCGCGCTCCGCGCCGGGACCGCCCATCAGAACGGCGATTTGTTCGAGTTCACTCATGAATCCTTTCCGACGACCTGGACCTCCGTGTGCAATTCGATGCCGCGCTCGCGCATGGCGGCGGCCTTGATCTCCTCGATCAGCGTGAGGATTTCCTCCGCGGATGCGCCGCCGTCGTTGACGATGAAGTTGCCGTGCACCTCGGAGACGCGCGCCTTGCCGACCGTGAAATTTTTGAAGCCAAGTTCATCAATCAATTTTCCGGCCGGAACTTCCTCCGGATTTTTGAAGATGCAACCGGCACTCGCGGCAACCGGCTGGCTCTCCTTGCGCTTTGCTTCGGACTCGCCGAGACGGCGGTCAATGTCCGCGGCGGGGGCGGGCGAGCCGCGCAACACCGCGGAGAGTGCGAAGTTTTTCACGAGCGTGGGCACGTGGCGGTAGGCGATTTCCATCTCGGCGGGAGTGCGGGTGAAAATATTTCCGTCCTGGTCGCAGTAGCGCACGCGCACGACGTGGTGGAACATCTCGGCGCCCATCGCGCCGGCGTTCATGCGCAGGCTTCCGCCGAGATTGCCGGGGATGCCGTCCATCCATTCCATGCCGCCGAGGCCGGCGTTGCGCGCGGCGGCGGCGAGCTGTTTCAATTTCACGCCGACGCCCGCGTGGATTTCCTCGCCGATCACTTCCTGCCGCGCGAATTCGCCCTTCGACAAATGCGCAACCACGCCGGGAATGCCACCGTCGCGCACGAGCAGATTCGAGCCGCGGCCCATCACCATGAACGGCACGTCCTCGTCGAAGCAGTAGCGGATGAGGTCCGCGAGGCCTTCCTCGGTTTCGGGCTCGACCCAGAATTGCGCAGGCCCGCCGACACGCAGCGTGGTGTGGCGCGAGAGCGGCTCGTAGAGCCGGATGGCGCCGGGGCCCATGATGTCCTGCAGCATGTCGCGCTGCAGCAGGTCGGCGCAGATTTGTTTGCCCGCCTCGTGAATATTTCCGGCGCCGAGGCTCATAATGAGATCGCCATCCTCGATCTCGGGGCCGACTTCCCACGCGAGCTTTGGCATCTCGGCCTGGAAGCGGACGAAGGGATGGCCGTTGCGCTCGAGCGCCTCGACGATCGTGAGGCCGGAGACGCCGGGAATCGGCTTTTCGCTCGCGGGATAAACGTCCGCAAGGAACACGCCGTCCGCGTCCTTGAACGCGACGCCGAACTCCTCCTTCAGCGCGAGCGTGCGCGTGTAGCGGTGCGGCTGGAACATCACGAGCGTACGCTTCCAGCCGCCGGTGCGGGCCGTGGCGAGCGTGGCGGCGATCTCGGTCGGGTGATGGCCGTAGTCGTCAATAAGGATGTTGCGCGCGGACTGGTATTTGATCTCGAAACGTCGCTTCGCGCCGCGGAAGGCTTTCAATGCGTCGGCGACCTGCGCGAAATTCGCGCCGAGTTCGAGGGCGAGCGCGACGGCGGCGAGTGCGTTGCTGGCGTTGTGCGCGCCGGGGACGTTCAATTCGATTTCGCCGAGCTCGACTCCGTCGCGGAGCACGACGTAGCGCGACTGAAAATTCGCGACTTCGAGTTCGTCGAGTCGGTAGCGCGCGGTTGCGGTCTTGCCGTAGCTCACCGCGCCGGGATGCGAGGCGCAGACGCGCGTGGCGCCGGCGTCGTCGGCACAATAGAAGACCTTTCCGCGCGTCTGGCCGATGAGCTTCGTGTAGACGGCGTCAATGGCGGCGAGGTCCTTGTAGAAATCGAGATGCTCGGGCTCGATGTTGAGGACGATGGAGTGTTCGGGGTGGTAATTGATGAGCGTGCCGTCGCTCTCGTCGCCTTCCGCCACGAAGAATTCGCCCTCGGAATCCCACCGCGCGTTCGTGCCGAGAATGGGAATTTCCGCGCCGACGTAATGCGAGGGCTTGAAGCCGCAGGTGCGCAGGACGTGCGCGGCCATGGACGAGGTGGTCGTCTTGCCGTGCATGCCGCAGACGACGATGCCTTTCTTTGCGGCCATGATGGCGGCGAGCGCGTCGGCGCGGCGCACGAGCGGCTTGTCGAGCGCGATCGCGTTGTCGTAGGCGGGGTTGCCGGGCTTGATTGCGGACGAGTAGATGACGAGGTCCTTGTCGGTGACTTCCTCCGCGGCGTGCGGGCCGTAGAAATCGAGGCCCTTCTTGCGCAGGCGATCCACCTCGATGGTATCGGCCTTATCCGAACCGCTCACGCGATGGCCGAGCGCCAGCGCGAGCGCGGCGATGCCACTCATGCCGGAGCCTGCGACGCCGATCAAGTGCACCTTGATCGGCGGGCCGGTGAGAATTTCGGTAAGATTTGGAATCAGCACGGTTAGTTCGATTTTGCGGCGGATTGCTCGATGACGTCGGCGACTTTTGCGGCGGAGTCGTCGGGTGCGATTGCGCGCGCGGCGGCGGCCATGTGGTCGAGTTTTGCCTCGTCGCCGAGAAGCTCGGTGATGCGGCGTGCGAGGGCGTCGGCGCCTGTTTCAGATTCGAGGAATTTTTCGGCGGCACCGGCCTCGACGTAAATGTCGGCGTTCGTCTCCTGGTGATTTTCCGCGGCGTGCGGGTAGGGGACGAGAATTGACGGCAGCCTGAAGTGTGAAAGTTCGCTCAAACTCGCGGCGCCGGCGCGCGACACGACGAGGTCTGCGGCGGAATAGACTTCCTGCATGCGGTGGTGGAATGGCGCGACGTAGTTTGGAATTTCCTCGCGAAGGTAGTTCGCAGCGGCGAGGCGGTCGTCGCGTTCGCCGGTGAGGTGGATGAGCTGGACGTTGGCGTCCTTGAGCAGCGGCGCGGCCTTGAAAAGAAGCTGGTTGATGCCCGATGCGCCCTGGCTGCCGCCCATCACGAGGAGCGTGCGGCGAGATGGATCGAGATTGAAAAGCTGCAGTGCTTCCTCACGTGGCATGCGTTCTCCGAGGTCCTGGCGGACGGGCGTGCCGACGACAGAGCATTTCGCATTTGGAAAGAATCGCTCGCAGGCCTTGAACCCGAGCAGTACATGGCTCACGAATTTCGCGGCGAGTTTGTTCGCCTTGCCGGGGATCGAATTCGACTCGTGGATGAACGTCGGAATTTTTGCGAAGCGTCCCGCGAGCAGCGGCGCGGTCGAGGTGAAGCCGCCCATGCCGAGCACGGCGTCGGGCTGGAACTTGCGGTAGATCTGCTTGCACTGGCCGATGCTATCCCACGTGCGCGTGGCGAAGCGGATGATCGCGGGCGAGAGCAGCGAGGGCAGGCCGACGGATGGCAGTTTTTCCGCGCGAAAATCGGGATGCGCCTTCAACGCCTGGGCGTCTATGGCTTTTTCGGAAACGAGAAGGAGCAATTCGTGGCCGCGCTCCTTGAGCGTCTGGGCGACGGCGAGTCCCGGGAAGAGATGTCCTCCCGTTCCACCGCAGGCAATGACTACACGCATGATGAAATTGATTTTATCGCGCTAGATTCGCGGTGTCACCCTCGCGGCCAGACGAACGCGCCCGATGGGGGCGGCAACAGGGTGGCCGTGACGGTGGATGTTGATGACGAGGCCGATCATGAAAAGGCAGATCATAAGGTTCGAACCGCCGAAGCTGATGAAGGGAAGCGGCATTCCCTTGTTCGGAAGGACGGCGGTGGTCATGCCGATATTCACGCACGCCTGCACGAGAATCATCGAGATGGCGCCGAAACCGAGGAGCATGCCGAAGCGGTCCTTCGCATTCATGGCGGTGAGGAAGCCGCAGATGCAGATCAGGAGATAGCTACCGACGATGAGGAGCGTGAAGATGAGGCCGAGCTCCTCGCCGATGCTGGGGAGGATGAAGTCGGTGTGCGCCTCGGGGAGGTAGAGCATTTTCTGGCGGCCGTTGCCGAGGCCGAGACCCTCGACGCCGCCGGAGCCAAGCGCGATGAGGCCCTGGAATTGCTGGTAGAATTCGTCGGGATATTTATCGGGGTGGAGGAACGCGAGGATGCGGCCGAGACGCTCGGGAATTTTGATCGCGATGAAGGCAATCATGCCGAGACCAAGAACAGTGCAGGTGCCGAGGTAGCGCAGGCTTGCGCCGGCGACGAACATCATGCCGAGCATCACTGCGCCGATGAGGGCGCAGCAGCCGATGTCGACCTCGATCACGATGAGGCCGAGCAGCACGCTGACGACCGCGATGGGGCAGATGAAACCGAAGAAGAACTCGCGCGTGCGCGGCGCGAAGCGGTCATACCACCACGCGAGAAAGAAAATCGTCGCGAGCTTCGCGAGCTCGCTGGGCTGGAAATTCGCAAAGCGGAGATCGAGCCAGCGGCGCGAGCCCTTGATGTTGAGCCCGATGTGGGGCGCGAAGCAAAGCGCGAGCAGCACCGCCGCCACCGCGAAGATGACCCACCACCATTTCTGCCAGACGTGATAGTCCACGAGTGCGGCGAACGTGCATGCGACAAAGCCAATGCCCAGCCAGAAGCATTGGCGTTTGACGAAGTAATACGTGTCGCCGTGCGACTGCTGCGCGAATGCGCTCGTGCTGAACAGCATCACGATGCCGAGCGTCACCAACCATGCGATGACGAGCAGCAGGATGTGAATGCTGTGGCGCTGCAGAATGGCGGTGAAGGTCCTCAACGCGGTTCTATTTGGCGGCGGCCGGAATCTTGAGTTTCTGGCCGATCTGGATGTGGTTCGGATCGGTGATGTTGTTCAGCGAAAGAAGCTCGGCGTATTTCACTTTCATGCGCTTCGCGATCTTCCAGGGGTTGTCGCCCTTGACGACCACGTAGACCTTGCCCGAGTCCTTCACGGAGCCTGCTGCGGCGTCCGCGGGTGCGGCGGCTGCAACGGTTTTTACCGGCACTGCGACAGCCGGCGCCGGGTTTACGGCGGCGGCGGGCGGGACCGAGATCGGCTTGTAGGCCGGTGTCTCGGGCTTTGCCGGGGCTGCGGCTGCGCCAGGGATTACGAGCACCGTGCCGGCGCGAATCGTCTTCGGGTCGGTGATGTTGTTCGCCGACTGGAGATCCGCAACGGAAACGCCGTAGGTGGCGGCCACTTTCGTGAGCGTTTCTCCGGACTGGAGTTCGTAGGTTTTTCCGGCGGCTGCTCCGGGAGCAACGGCGGGACTTGCGGCCGTGGGAGCGGTGAGGCCGTTCGACGGATCGGCGACTTCGGGCTCTGTGGTCTTTGCGGCATTGGCGGCTGCTGCGGCAGGCGCGTCGGCGGTCTTTGCCGGCTCCTCCTTGAGGGCCGAAAAAATGTCCGCCTGTTTCGCGTTGATGGAATTGAACGTGAAGACGCCTGCAACGGCGATGACGTGGAGCACGAGCACCACGACGAACGCATGCGACAGCTTCATGTTCGGTTCGGGTTCCTCGAGGAAGTCCTCCTCCTCGACCAACGGGGCGCGACGCGAGCGTGCGACGCTGGCCCTGAGTTTCAGCTTCGGCGGCCGCTTGAGGGGCGGACCGGCCTTGCGGAATGGCAGTCTGATTTTCATGATTTTGTTTTTCTGGCTGGTTGGTTTGTGTCGCTAGCTGAGTGCTTGCACGGCTGATTTGAAC
>JBOHXO010000327.1:0-2170 GCA_050737475.1 Chthoniobacterales bacterium | reverse complement strand
TCGTGCGGCCGCGCGTGAGCTGATTGAGTGCCTGCTGGACGAAGCGCTCGGATTCCAGGTCCAGCGCCGAGGTCGGCTCGTCGAGCACGATGACGCGGGGATCGCGCATCAGCGCGCGCGCGATGGCGATGCGCTGTTTCTGGCCGCCGGAGAGTTTTGAGCCGCCTTCGCCGATCATCGTATCAATGCCATCCTCGAGCCGGTCCACGAATTCCTTCACGTGTGTGAGGTTGACGACCTGTTCGAAAAAGCGCTCCGGAACGCGCGGCATGCCGAAGAGAATATTCTCACGGATCGTGCCGTTGAAGAGCGCGATCTGCTGCGGCACGAGCGACAGATGCTGGCGCCACGTGCGCATATCGATCGTTTCCATGTCCGCATCATCGAGAAGGATGCGACCCGTGGAGGGCCTGTTGAAGCCCATCGCGAGGCCGACAAGCGTGGACTTGCCGCTGCCGGACGGGCCGACCACAGCCACCGTGGTGCCGGCCGGGATGCGAAGCGTCAGGTCGTGCAGCGCGTGGGCATCCGAGCCGGGATACGAGAATGAAACTCCCTCGAAGGCAATGTCACCTTTCACCGAGCGGACGACCGACTTGCCCTCGTTATGCTCGATGTCCGGCGACTGCAGCACCTCGCGTAACGACGAGACGGACTCCAGTCCGCGGGCGAGCTGAGGGTAAAGATTCACGAGCGTGTTGAGCGAGAACACGAGCTGCGCGAAGAGCGTCGTGTAGATGAGGATATTTCCCGGCGGCATCCAGTTGTGAAACGCAAACCACGCGCCCATGCCGAGCACGCCGAGGCCGAAAATCTGGAAGGTCACCCAGTTGCTCGCGTTGAACACCGCGTTGATGCGGTCGAGCTGGCGACCGTGCTTGTTAACCTCGTTGACACGCTCGCTCACTTCGCTGATCGCAGCTTCCTCGACCGCGTGCGCCCGCGCGAGCGCCAGCATGCCGACCATGTCCACCACGCGCGAATTCATGGATTCCAGATTCTGGCGATAGTGCGTGTTACGGACCTGGATGACCGAGCGGAACGTTCGCGACAACCCGATCGCCGCCGGCGCGATGACGAGGAAAAACAGCAACATGGCCGGCTGCGTGTAGGCCGTGTAGATGAGCACGAAGAGAAGCTGGATGACGGCGCCGAGGCCGCTCGTTCCAATTTCCATGGACATGAGCTGCACCTGCTCGACGTCGCGCAGCATCTTGGATTGGAGACGTCCGCTCTCGAATGCGCCGTGGAAGGAAATCGAAAGTTGCTGCAGGCGGCGCGCGACGGCGAGGCGAAGCCGTTGCTCGAGCTTGCGCGTGGTGTCGCTGAACATCCGCACGAACAGCGTGTGCAGCGGAATGTTGAACGCGAGCATCAACACGGTCGCCGTCGCGAGGAGGATGAGATTGTCGTAGTTGGCCTTTTGCGGCGCGGCCAGGGTATTGATGACCTCCGCCGGCAGAATCGCCATGAGCCAGAGCGGGCTGTGCTTGAGCGTGAAAATGCAGGCTGCCGCGAGATAAAACAAGACGCCCTTGTTCAGCAGGCGCACGAGAATATGCCACGGCCGCCGGGCCTCGTAGGCCCAGTCAATCTGCTGTGCCTCGAATTGAAATGGGGAGGCCCTCATGGCTGCTGTTCGTCGAACGAACGCCACACTCGCGTTACCGCTACCGCGAAGTCAAGGGATGGAATGGTGAACTGTTCGTCAGATTTCCAGCGCCTTGCGCACCGAGGCGATGTCCGGCTCGGCCTCGATGGGCGCGTATTGACGGAATTTCATCGCGGTGTCCGAGTCCTTCAACCCGTGGCCCGTCACTGTGCAAACGATGTTTGCACCTGCTGGCACACCGGAAAGCGGGCAGCTTTCCACCGGGGCAGTAAGGCACTTGAACAATCCTGCCACGGATGCCGCGCTGGCCGGCTCCACGAAGATTCCTTCGTTCTGTGCGAGCCACGCCTGCGCCTCGAGAATTTCCTCGTCGGTCACGATGTCCACGCAGCCACCCGATTCGCCCAGCGCGGCGCTGGCGCCCTGCCAGCTGGCGGGGTTGCCAATGCGGATGGCGCTCGCGGCGGTCTCCGGCTGGGCGATGACGCGACCGTGAAAAATCGGCGCGGAGCCCGCCGCTTGAAATCCGATCATGTGCGGCAGGCGGGTGGATTTTCC
>JBOHXO010000326.1:0-5264 GCA_050737475.1 Chthoniobacterales bacterium | reverse complement strand
CATCGTCGGCAGCGCAGCCGTGAATGCGAAGGCGAACGGACAGTTTGTCATCAAGGGCTCGGTGAATGGCGCCGACTTTACGCAGACCATCAAGCTCGGGCCGGGCTCGAGCGCGTCGGTGAGCGTGTTGCTGCCGGGAATCGCGAGCTTCAACCAGAGCCTCAAGGGCCATTTCAGCGGCAAGACGAACGTGACCGTTTCCGGTTCGTTCGACACCACTTCGAAGGGTGGCCCGCCGTCGCCCGGCAATTTGAAAATGAAGATCGGCAAGATCACCTACGGCTCGACGCTGAGCTTTCAGACGATCCTGACCTTCCAGAACGGAAGCGATCCCGTTTACGTGACGATTGTCGCGTCCTGATTCGCGTCAATCGCGCAGCGCGCCGCTCAATGCCGCCACGATGCGGTCCATTTCGCCGCGCGTGTTGTAAAAATGCGGGCTGAAACGCAGCCACGCACGGCCGTCGCGGGTGTTGCGCAATGATGCGGTGACTTTCGCCTCCTCGAGCGCGCGGAACAGGCGGCCTGCTTCCTTCGCGGGATGGCGGACGGTGAGGATGCCGCAGCGCATCGGCTCGTCGCGGCCCGGCGAGAGGGTCTCGAAGCCGAGCGCCTCGAGTTTTTCGTGGAGGTAATCGCGCACGTCGAGAATGCGCGCGGAGACTTCGTCCATGCCGATCTCGAGGAACATGTCCACCGCGGCGAGCATGCCATACATGCCGGTGACGTTGTGCGCGCCGGGCTCGTAGCGCTGCGCGGTCTCGGGGAAGACGATGCGGTCCTGCGAAATGAATTGCGGCGAATGCACATTCCACGCGCCGACGAGCGTGGGGTGGCAGATCGGAAAATTGCGCTTCGCGACAAACACGATGCCGATGGCGAGCGGGCCGAGCATCCATTTGTGGGCGTCCGCGCTGAGGAAATCCACCTCGTGCACCGGCGTGTGGAAGGCGCCGATCGTCTGGATCGCGTCGAGCGAGAAGAGCACGCCGCGGTTGCGCAGCAGCGAGCCGATGGCTTTCACGTCAATCCGCCAGCCGGTGAGAAAATGGCATGACGCCAGCGCGACCAGGCGCGTGCGGGGCGTGAGCGCGGCCTCGACGAGATCCGGCGTGATGCGGCCGGGGCGGTCGGGTTTGAGAAATTTCACCTCGACGCCGAAGCGGCGCAGATTCAGCCACGGGTAGACGTTGGCCGGGTAGTCATCGAGGTAGCAGATGATCTCGTCGCCGGCTTTCCATTCGAGCCCGTTCGCAAACATGCTGAGACCGAGCGAAGTCGGCCCGAGCAGCGCGATCTCGTCGGGCTGGGCTTCGATCAACGCCGCGCAGCGCACGCGCGCGGATGCGATGTCCTGCAGCACCGTGCCGAATTCCTGGTGCTGCTCGCACGAACGTTTCACGTAGCCGCACATCGCGTCGGCCACGCAGCGGGGCAGGGCGGTGACGCCGGCGTGGCCGGTGAATACTTGCGCGGCGGCGATTGGAAATTGCTCGAGTCGCTCGGATTCGGTGGTGAAAGGGAGCATGGCAGGAGAATTCTAAGGAAAGCGGGACGGCAGGAAAAAGACGAAGTTGCTACGGAGTTCGTTCCTGCGTCTCCTGGCGGCTGCTCATTACTTGTGCGCGCGGGCTTCGTTGATGAGTTCCCAGAATCCGCCGTGCTCGCCGAGGGCCTGGTCCTCCTCGGCCATGGGCAGGTTCGAGCGGAAAAGGAAGTCGCGGATCGTGTTTTTGTGCAGCACACGATGCACCTCGATGCCTTGCGGATGCGGACTGAAATAGATGCGGTAATCGGCGGCGCGGTAGCGATAGAGCGCCTTGCCGTCGCGCTTCACGCGCCCGAAGCGCCCGGCGTCGAGTTTTTCGAGGTCCTGCGGCATGAATTGAAATTCCGCCAGCAGCTCGAGCTGCAAATCCTTGGACAACGCCGCCATCTCGGCCGCACTGATTTTGTTGAACACCACTTGAAACACATCCGCAGCTTAGACCGCGAATGCCACGTGGCGCAACCGCAAGACGCAAAGGCCCGGCATCAGCCGTTGTGGCGCGGCGCGAAAATTACCGCCGCGTTACAACTACACGCCTCGGCGCGGAGTCGCCGCCGGGACCGTGTGCGATGACGGTGATGATATTTTTTCCGGGATTCAAACGGGCGTTCAATCTCCATGGGCCCGCGCCAATTGCCGGCAGCCAGGGGCCTTTCGTGCCGACGCGGAATGTGACGTAGAGCGTGCTGCCCAGGGTGGCGCCGTGGAGCCAAAAGTGGGTCGCGGACGTGGTGATTTTTGTTTTACGGACGAAGCCGATTTGCGGCGGCGGCGTGGTGCCGTCAATCGGCGTGAGCAGGAAAGCGCGGGAGCGCCGGTTTATCGTGCCGGTGCCGACGATGAGGCCGAAGTCGTTGATGGCGGTGGCCTCGCCGAGCTTCCAGCCGCTGCTGCGCGAGATGAGGGAATTCAAATCGGCGAGCGAGCCCGACGCGTAGAGGAATGCGTGGGAGCCGTGGGGAGTGTTGAACGTGCCGACGATCCGGCCGGCCGTGTCAATCGCATCGGCCTGGCTGTAGCTGCTGCCGGCGGGGCCGAGGCCGGTCATCACGCCGTTGGAATAGAAAAATGCATGCGTGATTTTGTCGCCGCGGAGCGAGGAGGAGCCGACGATGAGGCCGGCGGCATTGATGGCGGTGGCCGCGCTGTCCCTGCCGCCAAGCGTGCCGAGGTCGGTCATTGCGCCGCCGGAGTAGAGAAATGCATGCGCGCGTTTGTCGCCGCGGAGATTGGAAGAGCCGACGATCGCGCCGGATGCATTGATGCCGGACGCGGAACTGTAGGCGCCGCCGAGCGTGCCGAGATCGGTCATTGTGCCGGCGGAATAGACGAATGCGTGCGTGCGCCTGTCGCCGTGCAGATCGGAATTTCCCGCGATGACGCCGCTGGAGTTGATCGCTTTGGCGTCACTTGTCGTGCCGCCGAGCGTGCCGAGATCGGTCACGGTGCCGGAGGAATTCAAAAACGCATGGACGGTGGAGTTGTCCCGCGATGACGCGCTGCCGACGAACTGGCCTGCGTCGTTGATGGCGCTCGCCGTGACCGCGGTGCCGCCGAGGCCCGAAAGAATGACCGTCGTGCCGTTCTGGTAAAGAAACGAAGTCGCCGGGAAAAACGGCCAGCGGTAGGCGTCGAGCGCGAACAAATTATGCGCGGAGCCGACGACCTGACCCGAGGAATTGATCGAGGCGGGCTGCGTGAATGCGAACTCGCCGACGCGGATTTCCGTGACGACGTATTGCGTGTCGGCGAAGGCAGGGAAGACGCTTCCAAAAAGGAGCGCGAGCGAGGCGGGGAGGGCTTTCAAAGGGTGTTCCGGGAATTGCCGCTAGGGAATGACTCCGCGGATTTCAGTCCCATACATGCTTTCGCGGACGGACTGTCAAGCGTGCCGCCGGAAGCCCGCCTTGCCCGGCGCGGCTCCATCGCGTAGGCTCTCCGCTCCTCAAATGCAAAAATCCGTCCAACTCTACGACACGACTCTGCGTGACGGCACGCAGGGCACCGGAATCTCCTTCTCGGTGCAGGACAAGATTCGTGTCGCGGAGAAGCTGGATGCGTTCGGTATTGATTACATCGAGGGCGGCTTTCCCGGCTCGAATCCCAAGGACGCCGAATTTTTCAAGGAGGCGAAAAAGCGCACGTGGAAGCACGCGAAGATCGCGGCTTTCGGAGCGACACGCCGCGGCAAGATGAAGGTCGAGGACGACCCGCAGGTGAAGCTGCTGCTCGATGCGGAGACGCCTGCCGTCACGATCGTCGGCAAGACGTGGCCGATCCAGGTCACCGAGGTGCTCGGCGTTTCGCTCGAGGAAAATCTCGCGATGATCGCGGAGACTGTCGCGTATTTGAAGAAGCACGGCCGCGAGGTCTTCTACGACGCGGAGCATTTCTTCGACAGCTATCGCGACGATCCGAAATACTCGCTCGCGACGCTCAAGGCTGCGCACGACGCCGGCGCAAATTTGACGGTGCTGTGCGACACGAACGGCGGCTCGCTGCCGGAATTCGTGGCGAACGCAACCCGCGAGGCCATCGCGGAACTCGGCGCGCCCGTCGGCATCCACACGCACAACGACTGCGGTCTCGGCGTCGCGAATGCGCTGGCCGCGATCCGCGTCGGCGCGACGCAGGCGCAGGGCACGATCAACGGCTACGGCGAACGCGTGGGCAATTGCGACCTCGTGACCGTCGCCGCGAATCTCCAATTGAAAATGGACACGCCCGTCGCGGGCGATCTCACGAAGCTGCGCGAGCTTTCGCTGTTCGTGGACGAGCTCGCGAACGTGCCGCACAACATCCGCGCGCCCTACGTCGGTAGCGCGGCGTTCACGCACAAGGGCGGCCAGCACGTCCACGCGGTGCAAAAACTTTCCAGCAGCTACGAGCATGTGAATCCCGCGCTCGTCGGCAATCGCCAGACCATCGTGGTGTCCGATTTGTCGGGCCAGAGCAACGTGCTCGCGAAGGCCACGGAGCTTGGATTCAAGCTCGAGAAGGGCGCGCCCGAGGCTGCGAAGACGCTCGCTGAGGTGAAACGGCTCGAGGCCGAGGGCTATGAATTCGAGGCGGCGGATGCGTCGTTCGACCTGCTCGTGCGCAAGGCGCTCGGCGTGTGGAAACCACTCTTCGAGCTCAAGGAATTCCACTGCACGTTCCGAAAATCGCAAACTGCGAACACATGCGAAGCCACCGTGAAGCTGCTTGTCAACGGCACGCCGGAATACACGGTCGCCGAGGGCGACGGCCCGGTGAACGCGCTCGACGCCGCGCTGCGCAAGGCGCTGCGGTCGTTCTATGAGTGGATTGATGACGTCGCGCTCACGGACTACAAAGTTCGCATCGTGGACGGCAGGGCCGGCACCGCCGCGCGCACGCGCGTGTTGATCGAGTCCACGGACGGCCATCGCTCGTGGGGCACGGTCGGCGTGTCCGACAACATCATCGAGGCAAGCTGGCAGGCGCTGGTGGACAGCTTCGAGTTTTATGGAAATGCGAAATGCGAAATGGGAAATGCGAAATAAAAAGTCGCATCATTCCGCATTTCGAATTTCACATTTTCTCAAGCCGGCAGATGTAAAATCCGGCCGCAGTTCGGGCAATGGACGAGCACCTTGTCGGCTTTTACCGCGAGTGAGGTTTGCGTGGTCACCTTCGTGTGGCAGCCGGTGCAGACTTCGTGCTCGATTTCCACGAGCGCGGAGCCGTTCTTGCT
>JBOHXO010000325.1:0-9572 GCA_050737475.1 Chthoniobacterales bacterium | reverse complement strand
GAACGATGGGTTTCTTCGGCCAAAAAGGCATCGACCGAGGTAATCGTGGACTGTGTCAAACGGTAAGAAGTCGCCTTTCTCGCAGCGTTTTTTTATCAAGTGCTTTAAGGGAATTGTTTCTCTCGACACTTTTCGGTTTTTTCATCCCGTCTGGTTCTCGCTACTAGCGTCGATCGTCGTTTTTTTGTTCATGCTTCCGATAACGGGAGTTCTTCATCTCGGAGCAATCCCTACGCCTTCATGGTGGCCGGGGTCAGGCCTTTTGGATGCCCCTAACCTCGCACGTTTTGCGGTGAGCCTCACGGTAAGTTTATTTTTGACACAGCCTATCGCTCGGCAACTACTGCCCATGCTGTTTTACGTTCCGCAGGCGATAACCATGAAGAAGCTCGGTCTGCTTTACGTGGTTACTGATGAAACAGAACAAACGACGGTTATCGAAAAATGCTTAAAAGAGCATAATCCCGAGACCATCGTCAGAGTGATCTGTATCAGCGGGAGACATCTTTTCCGTGAACAATGGATGCCAAACGGTAAGCCCTGCCCTCTCCACAAACTTGCGACCGAGGGCAAACTGGATGTCATTATGCCGAGGTCGCATCCCGAGAATCAAACGATCTTACGCCGGCATGCGACTTATAGCGAGTTGTTCAAGCGTGCGAATGGGATTGAATCGGTGGATTCATTTATCACCGAAATCGAAGCCGGAAAACGTTTCCTACGTCATTACGGCAACACTGTTAGAGAACATGATATCCTCTGCATGTGGCGAGTAATCATCTTGAGTTCGCACTCTATCGTTCAGAGTTACTTTCCGAATAAGAGTAAAACGGAAAGCTTCCGCGCACCGATGTTTGTCTATTCTACCGGAGCGCCTGAAGAACACTTCGACTCATACTACAACACTCACACACAGATGTTTGAGTTGGTCAGTTTGGGATGTCAGCCTTAACGCATTCCATCGCTATTCTGTCTCCTCACCGCCACCAACTCGGCTAATTCTCAGCCCAGTTGGACTCACGCTCGATCCTGACTGTGGAATTTCAACTATCGTTAACGACAGTCTCGATTCCGTTCAGGAACAAGCTGATCCCTGACGGAAAGTGCGCGTGATTGTATCATGTGGACTGGCGCGCAACGGCCTCTCGTCAGGACTGGCGTTCATTTCCTGAACACAAGACGAGATTGAGGCCTCCTCGAATCCTGAGACTGTCGGCAACGATAGTGCACAACGAGACATCACCGATTATGGTTACGATAACTCGAACTCTTTCGCCTGCCGCTCCGTTTCCATCATCGCCACCTCGCTTGGGCGACTTGAAAGTGCAGCGTGTCGAGATTCTTCCAATGCTCTTTCCCACCCGCGTAACATCTGGCATAATACGCGCCAGATTTATGACGAAGCAGGAATTGAACACGGGCTTTTCCCACGTTTTCACGGCTTTTCGCGCCTTCACAGCGGGACCGTGAATTCGACCGTGAAAAGAGCAAATGTTCTTTTCCGCTTCACATGTAAATGACTGAAAATCAGAATGATGCGCCCGTAGCTCAGGGGATAGAGCAGCGGATTTCTAATCCGTTGGTCGCTGGTTCGAATCCAGCCGGGCGCGCTGGATGAGAATGCAGTTCGACTGCCATTCGCAAAGCGAGAGTCCTTACAGCGCCAGCCACTTCGCAGAGCCTTCGCGCAGCGATGGCAATCCAGCCGGGCGTGCTTTTGTTAGTTGATGGTTGATAGGCGGAGAGAGAGTTGACCCGCCGGCGCAGCTTCATCCTCTCAACCATCAACTTTCACGCATGCGTCATGCCGACAGGATCCACCCATTCGTCGAACTGCTCCGGCGTGAGGTAGCCGAGCGCGACGGCGGCCTCCTTGAGGCTCGAGCGATCCTTGTGCGCCTTCTTTGCGATCTGCGCGGCCTTGTCGTAGCCGATGTGCGGGTTGAGCGCGGTGACAAGCATGAGCGAGTCGCTGACGTAGTGCGCGATCTGCTCGCGGTTCGGCTCGATGCCGGTGACGCAATGCTCGTGGAACGAGCGGCAGCCGTCGGCGAGCAGGCGCGTGGAGTTGAGGAAATTGAAAACGATGACGGGCTTGAAGACGTTGAGCTCGAAGTTTCCCTGCGAGCTGGCGATGCCGATCGTGTTGTCGTTGCCCATGACCTCGACGGCGATCATCGTGATCGCCTCGCATTGCGTGGGGTTCACCTTGCCGGGCATGATCGAGGAGCCGGGCTCATTCTCGGGGATGGTGAGTTCGCCGAGGCCGCAGCGCGGGCCCGAGGCCAGCCAGCGGATGTCGTTCGCGATTTTCATGAGCGAGCAGGCGAGCGATTTCAACGCGCCGCTGGCGAAGACGAATTCGTTGTGCGAGCTGAGCGCGGCGAATTTATTCGGCGCGGAGGTGAAGGAAATGCCGGTGAGCTGCGCGATGTGCGCGGCGGCGCGGGCGCCGAATTCCGGATGCGAGTTCAAGCCGGTGCCGACCGCGGTGCCGCCTATGGCCAGTGCGCAGAGGCCGGGGAGCGTCATCTCGATGCGGCGGAGATCGTCGTCGAGGAGCTGGACGTAACCGGAAAATTCCTGCCCGAGCGTGAGCGGTGTGGCGTCCTGCAAATGCGTGCGGCCGATCTTCACGATGCCGGCGAATTCCTTCGCCTTCGCGTCGAGCGTGTCGCGGAGGACGCGCACGACGGGCATCAACGTGCCGAGCACCTCGGTGGCGGCGGCGATGCCCATGGCGGTGGGGAATGTGTCGTTCGACGATTGCGACATGTTCACGTCGTCGTTCGGGTGAATCGGCTTTTTGGAGCCCATTTCGCCGCGGGCGATTTCGATGGCGCGGTTCGAGATCACCTCGTTCGCGTTCATGTTGCTCTGCGTGCCGCTGCCGGTCTGCCAGATGCGCAGCGGGAAATGGTCGTCCAATTTGCCGGCGATCACCTCGTCCGCGGCCTGCGCGATGAGGTCGCATTTCTCCGGCGCGAGCTTGCCGAGGTCGCGGTTGGCGAGCGCGCATGCCTTTTTCAGCACACCGAGAGCGCGGATCAACTCGGGCGGCTTGACGTCGTCGCCGATGTGGAAATGGATGAGCGACCGGGCGGTCTGGGCTCCGTAGTAGCGGTCCTTTGGCACGGGGATCTGGCCCATGCTGTCGGACTCCATGCGCTGGGTGGCGGGATCAAAGGGCGGCGTCTCGTGCATCGAGCGGGTGTAACAGAGCGGCCGGGGGATTTCCAGCGGTGCGCGCGGCGGGCATCTTTTACACTGGCGGACAGAAGCTCAGCCCCCCTACTGGCACGGAAGCTGCGGACGATCTGGCAGCCTGCGTGCCGACGGCCAAGCTGTTGGGGCGGAGCAAACGTCCTGCCGTAAAGAAATCCGTATATGCCAGCCCTCTCCCAAGCGTCGCATGCCTCATTCGGCGCCCGGGGCGGGCCCAACCCGGTGAAATGCGGCAACAAATTGGCGTCCAATTTTTTACAAACGGAGCAAAGCACGGCGTTGCGGGTTCGGCGGAGGCGTGTAGTTTTGGCAAGGTTGTTACATTTCCGCCTTTGCGAATGCGGGGGTGCAACGGCATGGGGTAGCCCGATGATGCGTCCAAACAGAAAATCGAAGCGACTGGCAGGCACTGGCGCAGGTGCATTTACGCTGGTCGAAATCATCGCCGTCATCGCGATCATCATCATCATGGTCGGTCTGCTGGGCCCCGCGATCCAATCGTTTGCCAGCACGGCAGGCCGCAAGGGCGCGGTGAACATCCTGATGAACACATTCGAGCAGGCGCGGGCCGCGGCGCTCGAGTCGGGCGCGAATGTTTATGTGGTGCTGTGGAAGCGCCAGTTCCCGGAAAAGGACAGTCTCATCGTGATGCGGGAGGCGACGGAATGGGACCGTGAGATGAAGGACAAGCCGGTGGACCCCGCGAACGAAAACAAGATCACGCTCATTCCCATCTCGCGCTACATCCCGATGCCGCAGGGCGTGCTGCTTTTCGACGGAAAGGGCAAGAATGTCTTCAAGGCGAGCTCGCTGGCCGACGACATGATCGCGCAACTGCCGAGGATCGGAGACGAGGCGCCGCAGAAAAGCGAGATCGGCTATTTCCAGTTTGCGCCGACCGGGATGATTCAACACCCGTCGGAAAGCACCGACTGCAAGTTGATCATCAGCGAAGGCGTGCGCGGCGCGGGCGGCACCGAGGCGATCATTGCGTCGAAAAAAGAAAGACAGGGCGGGTTCGAAATCATTTCCTTCCGGCGCTTCACGGGACGGGCCTCGGTGGATGTCTCGGTGGACTGA
Source organism: Chthoniobacterales bacterium (assembly GCA_050737475.1). GTDB lineage: Bacteria > Verrucomicrobiota > Verrucomicrobiia > Chthoniobacterales > JAATET01 > JAATET01. Next base: position 5,267 of record JBOHXO010000325.1, on the reverse strand, counting down.
TATGAGACGATCCTGCGTTTCCAATTCGACGGGGAAAGCCGCCCGGGGATTTTCGTTGATCGAAGTCGTTATCGCTATCGCGATCATCGCGGTCGCGCTGGTCGGCATTCTCGGGCTGTTCCCGATCGCGCTGGACGCCGCCAGCAACAGCCAGCGGGAAACGCAGGCCGCGTTGCTCGCGCGAACGATTTACACGGACCTGGATGCCCGTGCCGATACGAAGCGTCTGCTGCTCACCACGACCAACTCGACGGGCACGGAGACCAAGCCGTCCACTTTCGAAGTTGATCTCACGAAAGCCAGCGATGCCTATCTTGCCTACGACACCGATGGCGAGCCGATGGGGAAAATTGACGCGGGCGCGTTCTCTTCCGGAAAAAAGGAAGCCACGTTTGTGGCGCATGTCGCGGTCAAGCCGCAGCCCGCGACGCCAAACGGCACGAACAGCACTGTCACGGAATTGACCCGGATCGAGGTCAGCGTGCAGACGCCCGCCTCGGCGCCCGAGGCCTCGCGCAGGAAATACAGCTTCATCTCGCTTTACAGGCAGGGCACAAAGCTCACGCCGCTACCACCGCCCTCGCCATGAAGCGTCGCCGCGGCGGGCTCACCGCCATTCCATTTCGACGCCGGCGGTCGGCATTCACGCTCATCGAGTTGATGGTTTCGATGGCCATCCTGTGCGTGCTCATCGTCATCCTGATGTCCATGGTGGATGGCGCGACGAAGCTCTGGCGCATGAGCGAGAACCGGGTGGACAGCTACCGCGAGGCCCGCGCGGCGATCAATACGATCTCCGCGGATCTCGGCGGCCTGCTCGTCAGCACGAACGAGCATCTTTTTTCCTACGACACCGACACGCAGCTCCCCTCGTCCGCCATCAAACCACCCGATGCGAGCACCATCTTTTTTCTTTCCGGGCAGGCCGGCAATTCGCAGGACCATCCGAATGCGCAGAGCAGCAGTTCCCTCGATCCCAATCGTGGCGATTTGTGCGTGGTGGGTTACTTTCTCGCGTTTGACAACATCACCACCAGCGGGCCCAAGTCGTTGAACCTTTATCGCTATTTCAAGAGCAGCGGCGATGCCTTTTCCGCGATCCAGCAGCAGACGCTCCTGCCGCAGGCTCTCTCCACCGGCCCCACGGGCGCCGAGGTGCTCGCGCGCAACATCACGAAATTCAAGATCGAAGCCTATTCGGTCGGCCTGGATGGATCGGTCTCGGAATACAAATACAGCAGGGATACGCCCGTGCCCGACTTCCTGGATGTCGAACTCACCGCGCTGAACAACGAGACGGTCAAGCGCTTCAAACCCGACGACAAGACCGAATGGCTCGACACGAACTCGCTCGCGCACAAGCAAAACGCCCGCACCTTCCGCACCCGGGTGCGGCTCCGCGCCGAGTCGGTCACGCGCCTGCCAACTCCCACACCCACCCCGACTCCGACTCCCGCTCCATGACGAGACATTTCCATTTTTCCGCGCGGCGCGGGTCATCGTTGGTCACGACGCTTCTCGTCATCGTCATCCTCGCCATCATCGTCACGGCATTCCTGCAAAGCATGACCGTGGAGCGGCAGGCCGCGCGCAGCTATTTGAACCGCTATGTCGCTGAGATTGCGGCGGAAAGCGGCGCTAACGAAGCCGTGAATCTTTTGCTGAAATCCGATCACGATTTCCCGGTTAACGCCTATGAGGAGCAGACCGTGACTTACAATGGCGCATCGGTCACCGCGCCTTATCTCGTCACGCTCAAGCCAAATGACGACGGCACGAGCACGAGTCCGGAGACACGCTTCCTGTGCTCGAGCGTGAATCCCAAGGACTCTTCATACTGGCTGACGCCGCAACAGGCCTCCGGAGCGACTCCCGCGGCGGAGTTCGTGGACATCAATGGCCGGACCTCGGAATTTCCGAAGGGCTTCATCGGACTGGCGAAGCCCAAGGCTGTGACCGACAAGCCCACCGACACTTACGAGCGGCGCGTAGTGCCGGTGCCATGGCGCGAATTGCTCGCCGATCCCAACAAGCCGAAGGACCTGGATCCCAAGAGCGGCAACTACAATCCCGTGATCGCCCGCTTTGCCTATTGGGTGGACGACGACAGCGCGAAGATCAACGTCGGCACCGCCGGCGACGTGGATCCGAAGGATGGCGACAATCACCTGCGACGCGCCGGGGCCAACGATGCCGAGGTGGCGCTGCACGAGGTGTTCTCCGACAAGCCGGATGACGCCGGGGCCAACGTGAAGACATTCCGCGACAAGCGAAAACTGGATTGGTTCAAGGCGACGACGCCGGAATTTCCCGCAGCCACGTATCGTCTGCTGCTGGACAAAAACGAGGCGATTGCCAACGACGACATCTGGCAGAAGCGGCGCCCGTTCGTGAGTTCGTGGGCGAAGTCGGATGAGCGCGGCGGCGCCGGCGTGCGCAAAATCAATCTCAACGACTTCGTGAAACAAGCCCCTACCTACACGGACACCACCAATCGCAAGAAGATCGCGGAGCACGTCGTCGCGCTCGGCGACTTCATCAACCAGGTATTGCCGGGATGGGGCAAGCGCCGCTCGAACGACAAAAATCCTCCCGGCTCCGAGGATGACACCAAAAAAGCGGATCGCCGGTATTGCGTGCAGATCGCGGCAAACATCCAGGATTACATTGACGAAGATCACCAGCCCACCGTCATCCGGCAGAATCTCGACACACCGCAATGGGAGGAGCCTCCGATTGCGAGCAGCCCGGGCGAAGGTGCCCCGGCGCAGCCACCCGCGGCATTTGGCAAGGAAGTGGTGCCCATGGTGACCGAATACATGGCCTACATGGCTCCCGAATCCGGCAAGCTCCGCATTGATCACACCTTCGAAGTCTTCAATATCTTCACGAAGCCGGTGGATCTTTCGGCGCTCGGCAAAGCCAAAATCCTGATGGCGTCCCGACCGGAAGTCACCGCAGTGCCGCCCTCCACCACCAGCCCGGACCTCCCCGGCACAGCCGGGCGCGAACCGCTGTCGTTCGACGTCCCCACCAACGTCAAGCTGCCCGCGGGTAAGTATTCGCTCTTCACTACGCTGCCATCCAGCTCGCCCAATCGCAGCCAGAATGTGGCCACCGGGCCGCCCTGGACGCCATTGAACTGGATCACACTCTCCGGCCGCGAATCCACCTACGCCTATGGCTCGACCGGATTGAAGATGGATGGCGACCAGACCGCGACCTCAACGGATGCGGACACCGAAATCGTCATCGCCAACGAATATGGCTACCTCGACATTCAACCCCGCGTCGCGCAGCAGGGACCGGTGAGCCTTACTGCCACGGCCACGCTCAAGCGCGTGGGCAGCCAGCCCTTCGGAAACGAGGGAACGAGCTCGGGCAATAACTCCCATCGTCACTATCCGCTGGACTCGGGCGACCCGCGCGCTGCCACCGACATTTATCCCGGCTATGCGGACGCCAGCGCATCGGTGAGCAGCATCGCATGGCGCCGCAACACCGCAAACGTCGGCGCTCCGACCATTCTGGGCGGGGATTCCAATGGCGGCACCTACGGCGTGATGCCGGAAAACGACTCCTCACCGGACGACTACGTGCCTGAGCCACTCGTCACGTCGGCGGCCGGCTCGCCGTCCGAACGGGCCTCGGGCGTGATCCGCGACGGGGAGATGAAAACCATCGGCGAACTTGGCTTCATCTACGATCCCGCCGTTCCCGAGACCGCCATGTATCCAAACGGCAGCACCACCGGCGGCACTGTCAAGCGCGGCGGATTCCGCACCCTTGCCATCGGCAACCGCTACGGCGAGACGGAAGCCTCCGGCAGTTCCACCAAGAGCAAGCTTCCCCAGACCGGCTGGAAACTCGTCAACAACAAGCCCGCGGACATTCCCACCGACAAGCGCTTGAGCCCGCTCCGCGCCTACCACCTGCTGGATATTTTCGACACGAAGAACGACCTGCGCGGCAAGATCCTCATCAACTCCGCCCTGCGTGACCCGCGCAACTACCCGCTCCGCGCCGCATTTTACAACCTCAAGACGCAAAAAACCGACTCCGATTTCTACGACGAGAACGGGAAGAAGGATTATGCCGCGCCCCCGGACAGCACGATCACCGAAGCGCAAAAAGTGGCCGTGGACAAGATCATCGAAGCCCTCCGCAAACAAGCGGACACGAACACGCCGCCCACCGGCGCAATCAAGGAGCAGGGCCCGTTTCTCGCGCTTGGCCAGATCGGCGACCTCGACATTTTCAACACCGGAACCGAATTGCTGGGGACCGAGATCAAACCCAACGACAAGATCATGAATCACATGGACCGCGGCCGCGAGGAAGTGCTGCGCAATACCTTCGAACTCTTCACCCTCAAGGGCTCCGTCTACACGATTTACGTCATCGCGCAGGCAGGAAACTCGGTAAAGACGGCCGACGGCTCCGGCTACGAATTCATGCCCCGCTCCACCGTCCGTCTTATCCGCACGGTGGAACTCGAGCGCCAATATCCCACCGACAAGCCAAATGGCGAACCCGATGATCCCTTGAGGGATTTTACGACGTCCCTGACCACTTCAAAGCTCAAGGAAAACAACACCCCGTTGGAGGGACAAACCAAGGTCAAACAGTTGTTCAACGAACGCTATTAATGAAATCAATCAAAGGGTATTTCGCAGCAATGCTTGCGGGGGTTGTTCTCGTCCCGCTTTTCCACGCACGATCCGAATATCTGCGCGTCGCAAATTTACTCCCCATTCAGGGCAAACCGGTGGACCTCTACCGCGGGTCGGAGCCCTACATGGTGGCGATAAAGCCTGGCTACTTCCAAAATTACCTATCCATCCCAAGCGGCGGAAACCATTTCGTATTCAAGCAGGGCGGCGCGGTCATCGGTGAATTCACACTGCCCGCCGCCACCAACGGCTATTTCACGACAGCCGTGTATCAGGACGCAGGGAAGCCGCCTCAGGTCGTCTTTTACAGCGACGAATTGAAGAAGGAGGAGGCCAAGCCCGGCGAGCCGCCTCCGCCGCCCAAAAAGCGACTGCGTCTTTACCTCGGAGGATATGATTTCCCGATCAAGCTCACCGCGAAACCGCTCGGCGAATGGACAAGCACTGGCAACGCGCAGTTTTTGGACGTGGATATCACCGGCTCGGCTCCTGAGGCCGTCGTGCTCGAATACAAGGATCGCTACGACCAGATGATCACGATGGCGTTTCCCACCGATTTCACGACGGGCGACGCGTGCTCGGTCTTTGTTTCGC
>JBOHXO010000324.1:0-1960 GCA_050737475.1 Chthoniobacterales bacterium | reverse complement strand
AATCGGGGTTATCGAATGCAGCGCCATAGGCGTGCATCAGGGAGTAGCCGAGTTCGCCGCCCTCATTGATCGAACCCGGGGTTTCGGCGGCGGTGTGGCTCGGAATGCCGCCCGGGAAGGAGAATTGCGTGAATAAACGTTTCAGTCCCGCCTCGTCCTGCGAAACCTCCGGATACAACTCGCTGTACGTGCCCTCCAGGTAGGTGTTGGCGACCAGCCCCGGACCACCGTGGCCCGGCCCCGTGACATACAGCACGTTGAGATCGTATTGTTTGATGATCCGATTCGGGTGCACGTAAATGAAGTTCAACCCCGGCGTGGTTCCCCAGTGACCCAACAGCCGTGGCTTCACGTGCTCCAGCGTCAACGGCGCTTTGAGTAGCGGATTGTCGTAAAGGTAGATCTGACCGATCGACAGATAGTTGGCTGCCCGCCAATAGGCATTCATCCTCTGCACGAGATCCGCAGACAGTGATTTGTGCACGGCACGTCCTCCTGGCCGATCGCCTTTCGATTCAGCGTCTTTCAAGTCAGTGTCCTGCATCGTTCCGAATTCGTGGCTCATGCCGCCTCCATCGCCGCCGAATAGCTGCCCTGGCGTGCCGCGCTGTTCAGACGCGCCCGTTTGTAAAGCGCCTGCTGCGCCAAACGTGTGTTCGCGGCCTGACCGCGCCACGCCTCCAATGCCGGCGCCTGCAGCGCGCGCGCGTAGGAGAAACTCAGAATCCATGGCTGGTCTGCGCCGACGTTCATGGCATTGAGATTGGAGGTCGCTGCCACCTCGCCCTGCCCGCCGGAAAGGAAATAGATTCCAGGCACCGCCGCCGGTACGGTGCGCCGCAGGCAATCGAGCGTCGCTTGCGCCACCTGTTCTGGAGTTGCCTGCTCGGACGACGAACGGCCGGGCACTGCCATGTTGGGCTTCAGCAGCATGTGCTCCAGCGCTACGCGATGTCGGTACAGCGCATCAAACGTGTGATGCAGCACGTCCTCGGTGACGCGCGCGCAGGTTGCGAGCGAATGGTCACCGTCCATCAGCACTTCGGGCTCGACGATCGGCACCACGCCCTGCTGCTGGCAGATCGCCGCATACCGCGCGAGCGCTTGCGCATTGACCGCCATCGCCTGCTGCGTCGGAACGCCCGCACCGATGGTGATAACCGCGCGCCATTTGGCGAAGCGCGCACCCAGTTCCTTGTACTTGCCGAGACGCTCTGGCAATCCGTCGAGGCCTTGGGTCACCTTCTCCTCGGGAAACCCGGGCAGCGGCACCGTGCCCTTGTCGACCTTAATGCCGGGTACGATGCCTTGCGCAATCAGGAGCTGTGACAACCGCATTCCAGCTGCACCCTTCTGTGCGAGCGTCTCCTCGAACAGAATCACGCCGCCAATGAATGCGGTCAGCCCCGGCGTTGAGAACAAAAGTTCGCGGTAGTCATGCCGGGTGTCTTCGGTGCATGGCACGCTCAACGCCTGAAAGCGTTTTTCGATGGTGCCGACGCTTTCGTCGGCTGCGAGAATCCCCTTGCCGGTTGCGGTCAACTTGGCCAACGTCTTTTCCATCTCATGACTCGCTATCGACATGGAGCGCCCATTCGGTCACTGCCCCGCGCGCAGTGGCGTTGAATGGTTCGCCGGCGTTTTCCGGATTCGAGCGGCGGCCTGCGCAATCATCACTTCCTCGTCTGTGCGAATCACCCGGACCTGAACACGGCCCGCGTCGTTAGAAATCACGGGCGCGCCCGCTGCGTTCCTGCTCTGCTCCAACTCGATACCGAGAAATCCAAGTTCTTCGCAGATGCGGGCTCGAATCACCGGCGAGTTCTCGCCGATGCCGCCGGCGAATACGAGCGTGTCCAGCCCGCCGAGCGCAGCGGCAAAGGCGCCGATCCATTTTCTGGTCTGGTAGCAGAAGAGTGCGACGGCCTCGGCGGCCCGGACGTCGGCCGCTTCCAGCTCC
>JBOHXO010000323.1:0-4237 GCA_050737475.1 Chthoniobacterales bacterium | reverse complement strand
GGCCGCCGTTTTGCGTGTCGGATTTCACGATGATGTCCTCGAATTGCTCGACGGTGTTGAGTTCGCCGTTGGCGTTGACGGTGAGCTGGAACGCCTGTGTTTTCGCGGCCGGCGGGCTGCCGAGCTGACCGGAGGTGACCTCGGCATTTTGATCCTTGAGCGCGTTGATGACGTCGCTGGGCACGAGCGAACGGGCCTCCATCTGCGCGGGATTGAGCCAGATGCGCATGCTGTATTGGCCGACGCCGAAGACGGTGACGCCGCCCACGCCGTCAATGCGCGAGAGTTCGTTCTGGAGGTTGAGCGTGGCGAAGTTGTTGAGGAAAAGCGCGTCGTAGCGGTTGTCCTTCGACTCGAGCGAAATGATCTGCAGGATTGCGGTGGATTTCGTCTGCGTGACGACGCCCTGGGTTTGCACGGCCGATGGCAATTGTGCGATCGCGGCGGAGACGCGGTTCTGCACGAGGACCTGCGCGGAGTCGGGATCGGTGCCGATCTTGAACGAGACGGTGAGCGAGTAGTTGCCGTCGTTGCCCGACGTGGACTCCATGTAGATCATGCCCTCGACGCCGTTGACCTGCTCCTCGATCGGCAGCGCGACTTTATCAATGACGGTCTGCGCGCTCGCGCCGGGATAGAGCGCGGTGACGACGACGGTGGGCGGCGTGATCGGCGGAAATTGCGCGATGGGCAGCGTGCGGATGGCGATCGCGCCGAGGAGCATCATCACGCACGCGATGACGTTCGAGAGAACCGGCCTTTCGATGAAGTATTTCGAGAACATCCGGTGTGCGGGCGGCCGGCGTTACTTCGATGTGGCCGGGATGGGATCGGGCTCGGCCGTGGGCTCGACGGTCTGGCCGATGCGAATGTTCGGGATGCCGTTCACGACGACGCGATCGCTGGTAACGAGGCCGCTGGCGATGGCGCGGGCGGCGCCGTTGAGCGGGCCTTTCACGACGTTGCGGCGCTCGACGATGTTCTGCGCATTCACGACGAAGACGTAGTCGCCCTGCTGGTCGCTGAGCACGACGGCGTTCGGCACGACGAGGCCGGGTTTTGGCGGGCCGAGCGGAATCTGGATCGTCGCGAACAGGCCGGGAAACATCGCGCGGTCCTTGTTCGGGAAGACGCCGCGGAGCTGGATCGTGCCGGTCGAGGTGTCCACGCTGTTGTTGGAAAAATCCAGAATGCCCTCGTGCGGGAAGGTTGTTTCATTCTCCAGCTGCGCGAAGACCGGCGTCTTGTTGACTGCGCTTTTGTCCTTCATGCCCGCAGCCTTCATCATTCCGCGGAGCTTCAGCGCGTCGCGTGTGTTGATCGAAAAATTCACGTAGATCGGCACGATCTGCTCGATGGTGACAAGCTGGGTGGGATTGATCGGGCTGTTGCCGACGAGGTTCCCGACATCCACCTGGTGCTCGCCGAGCAGGCCGTCGAAGGGCGCGGAGAGCTGGGTGTAGCTGAGGTTCAACTTCGCAAGTGCGACGTTCGCCTCACCCTGCTGCTGCTGGGAATAATATTGCTGCACGTCTGCCTCGGACGTGGCGTTCTTTTTGATCATCTCGAGCTGCCGGTTGTATTCCTCCGTCGCGTAGTCGAGCTGGGCCTGATAGAGCTTCAGATCCTGGATGTATTGGTCCTGCTGGATCGTGAAGAGCGGCGTGCCCTTGGTGACGTAGGTGCCGTCCTGGAAATGGATGGCGTCGAGATAGCCTTCCACGCGTGCGACGACGGTGACGCTCTGCACCGCGCCGACCGTGCCGGTGAACTGCATGTAATCGCTGACCTCGGCCGTTCTCGGCGTGGCGACGGTCACGGAGACGACGGCAGTTTCGGACACATCCTTTCGCTCGCACGAGGCGAGGAGCAGCAGCGCGGCGACCGCGCGAATGGCGTGCGTTTTCATTTATTGATGTTGAGCAGGTTCCAGATCCACGGACGTTTTTTGGGCACTTCGACAGGCTGATCCTCGGGCGGCGTCACGGGAATGTGCTGCGACGGCTCCATCATGCGGCCCCAATACGTGCGCTTCGTCATTTCGTGTTTGGTCTCCGGCGAAATGACGTCGCGTCCGTCGCGCATCTGCCATCCGCCGCCGAGCGAGCGGTAGGTGAGGACGAGACCGAGCATCACGTCGCCCTGCGTGCCGACGAGCGAATTTTCGACGCTGAGTTGCTGCTGCAGCGCGCTGAGGACCGTGGTGAAATCCGTCTGGCCGGCCTTGTAGCGATCAATCGAGAGTTTCGTGGACATCTTCGCGGACGACACGGCGGTCTCGAGATAGGAGACGCCTTGCTGTCCGTATTTGAAGGCGGAGAGGCCGTTCTCCACTTCCTTTTGCGCGGTGAGGACGGTGTTTTGATATTTCAAAATCGCCTCCTGGAAGCTCGCGTCCTGCACGCGCACTTTGTTGATGAGGCGGCCGTAGTTGAAGATCGGCATCGTGAACGACGCCGCGCCCTGCACGATGCTGTTCTGCCAGTTGAAGAGGTCGGCGAGCGAGTTGTTGCCGATGTTGTTCGACGAATAGCCGAACGTGCCGTTGAGCGAGAATGCGGGGAGCAGGTTCGCGACCTGCACGCCGATTTTTGCGGACTGCGACGCGGCCTCGAGGCCGGCCTGGCGCACGTCGGGCCGGCGCCGCAGCAGGTCGCGCGGGATGCCTGCGGCGAGCTTCGCGGGCGGCTCGGGGAGGTGGCCGGGCTTGAGCAGCGAGTCAACGCCATTCGGCGGGACGCCGAGTTGCACGGCGAGGGCGTTCTTCGATTGGCGCAGCGTGTTTTCGAGACCGGGGATTTTGGCCTGCGTTTCCGCGAGTTCCGTCTTCGCCTGCTCGACGTCGAGCTGGCTCGTCTGCCCGGCCTGGAAGCGCGCCTCGGCGATGCGCAGGCTTTCCTTTTGAACCTCGACGTTTTCCTCGTTCACGCGGATCTGCGCCTGCGTGGTGCGGATGTTCACGTAGCTGTTCGCGACGTCGCCGATGAGCGTCACCAGCGCATTGTCGTAGGCCGCGACCGAGGCCAGGAAGCCGGCTTTATCGGACTGGATCTGGCGGCGGTATTTGCCCCAGAAATCAATTTCCCACGACGACGAGAAGAGCGCCTGGTTGGTGAACAAGTTCGGCCCGATCTGGACTCCGCGGCTGTTGTTATTGTTGCTCAGATCCTGGGTGAGGGCGGTGCCAAGCGGTGTGCCGGGCTGGAATTGCGAGGTGCCGTTGCTGTCCTGCGGCGGGAGATAGTAATAATCAACTCCGCCGCTGATGCCCTGCTGCTGCGGGAAGAGATTGCCGATCGAGCCGGAGAGTTCCGCGCGGGCCTTGAGAATGCTCACGCCGGCGATCTGGATGGTCGGATTATTTTCGCACGCGATCTCGACGAGCCGGTTCAACACCGGGTCGTGAAAACTCTTCCACCACAAAATGTCCGCGGCGCTCTGCGATTTTCCATTCACCGCGCTGCTTTCGACCCACGCGTCCTCGACCTTCGATTTCGGTGTCGAGTAATTCGGCCCGACCATGCACGACGAAAGAGTCAGCGTGGCGCTTGCTGCGAGGAGCCATGACGAAAATTGTCGGGTGGGGAATCGGGACAATTTCAGGAACCGGGGGAATTGTTTGCTGGCCGACCGCGGGAGGTTGTGTCCTCGCAGCTCGGCGAACTGCCATGCGCGCAGTTATTTCAGATTTTGCGAGGATGGCGACCAAAAGTTTGGCGCGTGGAATGTCGTCTTCGACCGCCTCCGGCTTCTCGTGGAGAAGGCTGGCTGACCATTTGGAGTTTTCCAAAATCCGCCAATCCGATTCCATGGGCCAATGCCTCCCGTCCCCCCGGCGAGTTGGTCGCGCAGGCGCGATTTCCATTTCGGAATATTTTTCCTGCTGGTGTTCTCCGGGCTGCAGACATTCGTGCTGGGAGCGGACGGCCCGGCGACGCTCTCGGGAAAACCGCTTCCGAAGTGGTTCCAGTTTTATCCCGCGGCGCACAAGGTTTCGATTGATCGCACGTATGTGAAAATGTCCGATGGCGTGAAGCTGGCCGTGACGTATTACAAGCCCGCGGACGCTTCTCCGGAAAAAAAAGTCCCGATCGTCATCAACATGGTGCCCTATCGGAAGGACGACCTGTTCTATGCGGGCGACTACGGAATGTATTGTTATCTGGCCGAACGCGGAATCGCCTGCGCGCGGATTGATATTCGCGGGACGGGCGGTTCGGAAGGCCTGGAGGTGGAC
>JBOHXO010000322.1:0-4017 GCA_050737475.1 Chthoniobacterales bacterium | reverse complement strand
ATTTGTAGGTCAGCCCGAAGCCGTAGGGAAACTGCGGATTGTAGCCGGCGACGCCGGCATGCTCGTGCATGTTGATCGGAATCTGCGCCATCGTGCGCGGCCACGAGCAGGGCAGCTTGCCGGTCGGCTTGTAATCGCCGAACAGCACGTCGGTCACGCCTGCACCCTCGGAGCCCGGCAGCCATGCGGCGATCACGCCGTCGGATTGATCGAGCACAGGACCGATGAGCAATGGCCGGCCGGAAATAAGCACGGTCACAACCGGTGCGCCGGACGCACGCGCGGTGGAAATCGTCTGCAGGTCGGCCGCATCGAGGCTGAGGTCGGCGCGGTCGCCCTTGTATTCCGCGTAGGGTCCTTCGCCGACGATCGCGAGCACCACGTCGCAACCCGCGAGGCCCGTACCATCGGGCGAGAAGACGACTTCGGTATTTTTTGAAACCACGGCTTTCAACGCGGCGAGAATCGTCGTGCCGCCCCCGAGTTTCATGCCATTCATGCTTTGCCAGTCGAGCGTCCAGCCGCCGCATTGAATCTCGATATTATCCGCGCCCCTGCCGGTCACGCCGATGCGTTTCGCCTGTTTCGAGAGCGGAAGAACATTATTGCGATTTTGCAGCAGCACGAGCGATTTGCGCACGCAATCGCGCGCGACCTCGCGATGTTGCGGACTGCCGATCGCGGCGAACAATTGCGGCGAGCCCTTGCGTCCGTCGAAGAGCCCGAGCTTGTATTTCACCGTGAGGATGCGACGCACGGCATCGTCAATGCGCGACATCGGCACCTTGCCCTCGGCGACGAGTTCCCTGAGGTCCTTGATGAAGTCGTGAAACGTGTTGTGCCGCTTGGTGGGCGGCTCCCAGGCGTAGGCCTCGGTGACCGCATGCGGAATCATGACCATATCAATTCCCGCGTTGATCGCCTTCCCGACGCAGTCCTTGTAATCGCCCTTGTTGATCTGGTCGATCGCGGCCCAGTCCGACACGACGAAGCCCTTGAATCCGAGATCACCCTTGAGCAAATCGGTGATCAGCGCCCGCTGTGCGTGCATCTTGAGGCCGTTCCAACTGCTGTAGGAAACCATGATGGAATCCGTGCCGGCCCTGATCGCCTCGACGTAGCCGGGGAGGTGGATTTTTTTCAACGTCGCGAGATCCCCCTGCGTGTCACCCTGGTCCTTGCCTCCGGCCGTGCCGCCGTCGCCGAGGAAGTGTTTGGTGCAGGAGAGAATCGCGTCGGGCGAGGCGAGGTCCGTGCTTTGCAATCCGCGCACCGCCGCCGCGCCCATGAGCGCGACGAGCGTCGGATCCTCGCCAAAACTCTCATAGGTGCGTCCCCAGCGTTCGTCCTGCGCGACGGCCACGCACGGCGCGAACGCCCAATCCACGCCGATCGCGGAGACTTCCTCCGCGGTCACGCGGGCGGCTTTTTCCACGGCCTGCGGATCGCGCGTCGCGCCAAGGCCGATGTTGTGCGGCAGGATGGTGGCGCTGGTGATGTTGTTGTTCCCGTGCACCGCATCAATTCCGTAGATGACCGGAATTTTCAGACGCGTCTGCGCGGCGAATGCATCGAGTTTTGCGACGTAATCCTTCCACTCCTGCGCGGAACTTCCCGTCGGCGGGTTGGAATTTCCACCGCTCAATATCGAGCCGAGAAACGACGTGGCGATCTCCTGCTCGCGGCCGTCGAGCGCCTGGCTGTCCACCTGCGTCATCTGCCCGATCTTCTCGTCGAGCGTCATCTTCGCGAGCAGCGCCTCGGCTTTTTCCGCGGAAGTCTGCGGGGCACGCTGGCAGGCGGCGAGGGCTGCAAGGGTTACGATAACGATAACGTTGCGCAAAATCATGATGTGCGGGGGTGGGAGAGTGAAGTCTAGCGCAACTCCTCCGGGAGAAGCGGCTGCAAATTTTTGATGCGCTGCACGGCGTTGCGATGGCAGACGAGCACGGCGTCCGGCGTCTCGACGACGACAAGGTCGCTCACCCCGCAAAGCGCGACGGTGCGGGAATTCGCGACGACGATGTTGTTGTGGGAATCGAACACGGCGTGCGGGCCGACGAGCGTGTTTTCGGTTTCGTTTTTGCCGAGGTGCGTGGGCAGCGCGGTCCATGCGCCGACGTCGTCCCAGTCGAACTTCGCCTTGATTGCAACGACCTCTGCGGCCTGTTCCATGATTGCGAAGTCCACGGAAATTTTTGGCAGATGCCCGAACTTCTCTGCGAGGTAGGCCGCGGGATCGCCGGGCGGAAATTCGCGGATGAATTTCGCGAGCGGCGGCGTGAGGCGGTCGCATTCGGCGAGGAAGGCGTCCGCCCGCCAGACGAACATTCCCGCGTTCCAGCCGTAGTTTCCGCTGGCGACGTATTCCTCGGCTGTGTCGATATCGGGCTTCTCGACGAAACGCTCAACCTGCCATGTGCCGTCCGTCCGGCCCGCGCCGAGTTTCAAGTAGCCGTAGCCGGTCGCCGCGAAGGTGGGGGGAATCGAGAACGTGAGTAACGCGCGGGAATTTTTCACGGCCTGCGCGGCGTCGAGCAGCTGCCGCTGGAAGGCCGCGGCATCGTGAATCATCGGATCGGCGGGCAGCATGACGCAGATTGCATCGGCATTGCGCGCGAGCGCGAACCCCGTGGCGAGCGCGGCCGCGGGCGCCGTGTCGCGCTTGGCGGGCTCGGCGAGAAATTGCTCCGGAGCGAGGGATGGCACGGCTTTGCGGCAGGCGTCGAGCTGGCTGTGATTCGTGAGCACGAACACGCGATCCGCCGGAACGGCCCCCAGCGCGCGATTCACGGCCTCGCCGAGCAGCGTGTTGTCGCCGAGCAGGCGGAGCAGGTGCTTCGGCGTCGCGACCCGGCTCATCGGCCAGAACCGCTCGCCCGAACCGCCTGCCATGATGAAGACGAAAAGATTATCCATAATGAATCAACCAAGCGCCGCGCTCGCCGCCTTCACGGCATCGAGGCGTTCCTCCCAGCCGCGCTGGCGCTCGCGATGCTCCTCGACGACTGCGGCCGGAGCATTCTGCACGAACGTTTCGCTGGCAAGCTTCGCACGCACTTTCTGGATCTCGCCGTGCACCTTCGCGATTTCCGCATCGAGGCGCTGCTTCTCGGCGGCGGCGTCCACGATGCCTTCGAGGGGAAGATAAATTTCGCCGATCGCCGTCACGCAAACCGCGGCGCCCGCCGGCGCGGAATCGCAAATATCCAGGGGCTCGGCGTTGAGCAAAATCTTCAGCACGGGCAGTTCATTTTTCACCCAGTCGCCGGAGGGCTTGAGCGCCCATGCGAGCTTGCGATTCGAGGGAAGATTGTAGGTCGAGCGAAGGTTGCGTGCTTGCGAAACCGCCGCATGCAACGTGTCCGCGGCGGGATCGGCTGTCGCAGCTCCGGCCTTCGGCCATTCCTCGTATTGAATCGTCGTCGTTCCAAAGCCGAGGCTGTGCCAGAGCTCTTCCGTGAGGAACGGCGCGTAGGGATGCAGCAGCCGCAGCACGCGGCCGATCGTGAAATCAATCGTTGCGAGCGTGCCAGCTTTGCGGGCTTCGTCGTCGCCATAGAAATCCGCCTTCGCGGTCTCGATGAATTTGTCGCAAAACTCGCCCCACACGAAATCGTAGAGCGCCTGCGCGACATCGTTGAAGCGGTAGGCGGCGTAGCCCTCCTCGATGCGCACGATGGCGGCGTCAAGCTTGGCGAGGAGGTCCTTCGCGAAAATGGAAAGCTCGTGCTGCGATGGATCGGCATTCGGATCAATCGGTCCCTGCATCGTGCGGAAGCGGCAGGCGTTCCAGAGCTTGTTGCAGAAGTTGCGGCCCTCGACGATCTGCTGCTCGTCGAACTTGATGTCCTGCCCCTGCGGCGCGATGCGCATGAGGCCGAAGCGCAGGCCGTCGGCGCCATATTTCGCGATGATTTCGAGCGGGTCGGGGGAGTTTCCGAGCGATTTCGACATTTTGCGGCCGCCCTTGTCACGGATGATGCCGGTGAAGAACACGTCGCGGAACGGAATTTC